>JAGMCL010000115.1 GCA_023129165.1 Caldifarciminota bacterium
TATGCCTGTACATCTTTTGAACATCATTTTAATCAACTGAATTGGAGATGAACCAATATTTTAATAATAATTCAGCTTATCTTTAAAGAAACAAGACAGTATAAATAGAAATAAGTAGAATAAATAAGGAATTTAACCAAAGTAAGGTATAATGTACAGACCTGAACCCAATATTTAATAACACTGTTTTCAGAATTATATTGGAGGTTAATATGAACAAACCATTTGAAATAAGATGGCATGGAAGAGGTGGACAGGGGGCAAAGACAGCTGCGCTCCTGTTCGGTGATGCTGCCATGGCTACGGGTAAATATATCCAAGCATTCCCTGAATATGGTCCAGAGCGAATGGGAGCACCAATCCAGGCATTTAACCGCCTGTCAGATGAGCGCATATACATACATTCAGGAATCAAGAACCCCAACATAGTCGTAGTTCTTGACGAAACACTTATGAAGACCCAACCTGTAGTAGCTGGTCTTGGTAAGGATGGAATTTTACTGGTCAATACAAAGTCTGCTCCTGAGGAGATAAAGAAGGCTTATGGTCTGAAAGATATAAAGGTTTATACTATAGATGCCTCAGGTATATCAAAGGAAGCAATAGGCAAAGAGATACCAAATACTCCCATGCTTGGTGCACTTGTAAGAGTTTCAAAAATCCTCGATTTTGATAACTTTATTATAGATGTTACCAATAAATTGAAGAAAAAATTCAGGGGCAGGGAAAAACTCATTGACGGCAATGTAAAATCTATAAAAAGGGCATACGAGGAGGTTATATGAAACAGGGATGGAAGAACCTACCAATAGGATGCATCATCGAAAAGGGTGGGAGTTCGAGAGATTTCAAGACAGGTGACTGGAGAAAACAGAAACCTGAGTTCATAAAGGATAATTGCAAGAATTGCCTTCTCTGTTACATAAACTGTCCCGATGGTGCGATACTTATTGAGGATAATGAGATGATTGGTATAGACTACGATTATTGTAAGGGATGCGGGATATGTCAGAAGGTCTGTACAGCAAATGCAATTGAGATGAAATCAGAAAGATAGCAACCATGCTCTTCGCTGTTTCGTGAATGCTTGTAGTTATGTAAATTAGGTAGTGTCAAAAATAATATGAAAGGACATGAAAGTAAAAATGTAGGGGTTCGATTTATCGAACCCGCAAAAGAAACGGGTCGGATACCCACCCGACGCCTGCCTGCCGGTAGGCGGGGCAGACGGGAATCCGACCCCTACAAGAATCAGGGGGAAGTAAGCAAAAAGTAGATAATTGCCTTTAAAATTGTAGGTTGTTCGTTAGCTAACGAATTAGAAGAAAATAGACAAAAGTTTTTTGACAATACTGTAAATTAAACGGGGAGGAATTATGCGAATGAAGGCATTAACAGGAAACGAGGCGATGGCTGAGGCAATGAGGCAGATAAACCCCGACGTGGTTGCTGCTTATCCCATCACACCTGCTACGGAAATCGTTCAATTGTTTTCAAGCTTCGTTGCAGATGGACGTGTTGATACTGAGTTCGTTGCTGTGGAGAGTGAGCACTCTGCACTATCTGCCTGTATAGGTGCATCATCTGCAGGTGGAAGGGTAATGACTTCAACTTCTTCTCAAGGATTGGCTCTTATGCATGAAATGCTTTATATTGCTGCTGCATTAAGACTTCCAATTGTGATATGTGAGACAAATCGCTCTCTTTCAGCACCAATAAACATACACTGTGACCATTCTGATACCATGGGCTCACGTGAATCTGGTTGGATGCATATATTTGCTGAGGAATCACAGGAGGCATACGATTCTATTTTCCAGGCAATTAAAATTGCTGAACGTGCATATCTACCCATGATAGTCTCAATAGATGGCTTTATAATATCCCATTGTATGCAGAGGATTGACATGCTTGAAGATAAAGAAGTTCAGGACTTTATCGGTGAATATAAACCTCATCACTCGCTGTTGCTTACAGACAAACCCTATACGATCGGTCCACTATCACTCCAGGATTACTTCTTTGAACATAAACGCCAGGAAATAGAAGCGATGATGCAGGTAGCTCCAATAATTGAAGAGGTTGGAAAAGAATTTGGCGAGAAATTTAGTAGACACTACGGATTGTTTGAGGAATATAAACTGGATGATGCAGATAATGTTATAATAGCTGCAGGAAGTGCTGCGGGAACTGCAAAAGTAGCAGTGGATGAGGCAAGAGATAAGGGAATGAAGGCTGGACTCTTGAGGATAAGGGTTATGAGACCGTTTCCCTATAGAGAAATACAAAAGACCTTAAAAAACAAGAAGATAATATCTGTACTTGATAGATCTGATTCTATGTCCACCATGGGAGGTCCTTTATTTATCGAAATAAGAGCTGCACTATATGATACAGAAACCCATCCACCAATATGTGATTACATATACGGACTTGGAGGACGAGAGATGGACGTTGAAAATATTCTAAGTGTTTTTGAAAAAGGCGAAATTTATAAAAAGAAGGGTGTGGAAAAGAAACTTGCCTTTATAGGAGTAAGAGAGTGAGGAGGTAATATGCCCAAATTAATGGAAGTCGTAAAAAATGACAATCTTTTTACATCCGGGCACAGAGCCTGTGCTGGGTGTCCAGCCCCGATTATTTTACGTCAGGCACTTATGGTTGCTGGACCAAATACAGTAGTTTCAATAAATACTGGATGCATGGAAGTTGTATCAACTATCGATCCTTTTACCTCCTGGAACGTTCCTTATATTCATGAAGCATTTGAAAATTCTGCAGCAGCAATATCAGGAGTTGAGTCCTGCTACGAAGCTTTCAAGAAAAAAGGAAAGATAAAAAAGGATATGAACTTCATCGCAATAGGTGGTGATGGTGGCACTTATGATATCGGCATACAAGCACTATCTGGTGCAATTGAGAGAGGACATAGATTTCTTTACATCTGTTACGACAATGAGGCTTACATGAATACAGGAATACAGCGCTCATCTGCGACTCCTTATGGTTCACATACAACCACATCTCCGGCAGGTTCTGTCATTCCAGGTAAAAAGCAAAAAAGAAAGGATCTGACAGAAATAATTGTTGCACATAATATACCCTACGCTGCACAGGCATCACCAGCTTACCGTAATGATTTTATGAAGAAGGTTGAAAAGGCACTTGCCTGTGGTGGACCATCTTTTATAAATATAATATCCCCCTGTCCGCTCGGCTGGAGGTTCAATCCAGATGAGAGCATTGAGATAGCAAGACTTGCCGTGCAGACGAAGTTCTGGCCAATATACGAAGCAGAAAACGGAAAATACAAAATCACCCATAAACCAAGAGAAGAAGTGGACATAGAGGAGTTTCTCAAGGTTCAGGGGAGATTTGCTCATCTCTTCAAACCAGAAAATAGACATATAATTGATGAGATAAGAAAGGATATAAAGTACAAATGGGATAGATTAGAACGACTTGAACGCCTGTACTCTGATTAATAAATAGGGTGATTGTCCTTGTTCCATCACCCTGTAAAAAAATTCTAAGGAATCACTCTACTCTTTGAAATTCCTCAGTTATTGATCTGCCGGGATATTCCAGTAATTCAATCAATTAAGCATTTACTTTTTCTAAAAAAGATTACACTCCGGGTTAAAAACCCCTTGAAAAGAATTATTTATAGGAACTGGAAGAGTCCGTCAGCTGACGGATTAAGAGATGGATTTGTCATCTAGTAAAAATCATTAATCTTAACGAATAGGAGGTTTATGAATATCGGAGAACTTCAAAAGAGGAATATATCACAAATCCGTGATATTGCACAGGACCTTGGTATATCTAAAATTTCTGACATGCGTAAACAGGAGCTTATATTCAAGGTGATCGAGGCAGGGGCACAAAAAAACGGACTCATACTCGGTAGTGGCACACTTGAGATACTTCCTGATGGATATGGTTTTATGCGTTCTTCTGACTACTCATATCTTCCAGGACCGGATGACGTATACGTATCTCCTTCGCAGATAAAGAAATTTGCATTGAAGACTGGAGATACTGTAATGGGTCAGATAAGACCACCAAAGGAGAACGAACGATTCTTCGCACTTCTCAAAGTAGAGGCAGTAAACTTCATAGACCCTGATGAAAACAAGAGACGTATTCTATTCGACGAACTTACGCCTTTTTATCCTACATCGAGAATAATGCTTGAGAGAAAAAAGCCTGATATATCTATGCGTATTGTAGACCTGTTTACACCAATTGGAAAGGGACAGAGAGGACTTATTGTATCACCACCAAGAGCAGGAAAGACAATTCTACTTCAAAAAATTGCAAATGCAATAACAGAGAATTATCCAGGCATCATCCTCATAATCCTTCTTATAGATGAAAGACCCGAGGAAGTGACTGATATGAAACGAAATGTTAATGCAGAGGTTGTATCATCTACATTTGACGAACCGCCAGAAAGACACATACAGGTTGCAAGCATGGTCTTAGAGAAATCAAAAAGACTGGTTGAACAGAAGAAGGACATTGTTATACTTCTTGACTCCATTACCAGACTTGCAAGGGCTTATAATTCAGTTATACCTCATAGTGGAAGAACCCTTAGTGGAGGGGTAGATGCTGCTGCCCTGCAGAAACCAAAGAGATTTTTTGGTGCTGCAAGAAACATTGAAGAAGGAGGTTCTCTTACAATAATTGCCACTGCACTTATCGAGACAGGTTCAAGGATGGATGATGTAATTTTCGAGGAATTCAAAGGAACAGGAAACATGGAGCTTGTACTGGATAGAGATTTATCAGACAGAGGTATTTTCCCTGCAATACATCTGAATAAATCAGGTACCAGAAAGGCGGAACTTCTTATGGACAAAAACGAATTACAAAGGGTATATATTATGAAGAAGATACTACTTGCGATGAATCAGATAGAGGCAATAGAACTGCTCCTGGAAAGAATGAAGAGAACAAAAACTAACATCGATTTTCTTGCATCTATGAATGGATAAAAGAAGTTCGTTTAAATACTATTATAAACTACAGGGATTTTCTAAGGAACTTTATCTTATATGCACGATTTATTCATAAAAGAAAAGAAACCACCTCTTGCTGAGAGGATTAGACCAACAAATCTTGATGAATTTGTAGGACAAACCCATCTTCTTGGTAAACAAGGACCTCTATATCATGCGATATTATCTGGAGAAATCCCCTCAATGATATTCTGGGGACCTCCTGGTACAGGGAAAACCACACTCGCAAGACTCATTGCAAAAACAAAGGGTTATAGATTTATCCAGTTCAGTGCTGTACTTTCAGGTGTGAAAGATGTAAAAAGGGCGATAGCTGAGGCAAAGGTATCAAAAGAACGAACGGTTCTTTTTATTGATGAAATTCATAGGTTTAATAAGGCTCAGCAGGATGCCTTCCTGCCATATGTTGAAGACGGGACTATAATACTCATAGGAGTTACAACTGAAAATCCTTCATTTGAGATCATCTCCCCCTTACTCTCACGTACTAATGTGTATGTCTTTAATCCACTCTCAAAGGATGACATAAGAAGAATCATTGATAGAGCTATTACAGATGAAGCTGGGTTAAAGGATTATAACCCGAATATCTCAGATAAGGTAAGAAATTATATATCAGAAATATCTAATGGTGACGCAAGAATTGCCCTAAATATTTTGGAATTTTCAGTACTTACTACTGGATTTGAAAAGAAAACAGAGGAAGGTTTTAACCTTGAAAAGAAAGAAATTAATAATAGGACTGTGACAATAGAAAGCATAAAGCAAATTGTGAAGGAACTTCCTCTAATATATGATAAAAAAGGTGAAGAACATTACAATCTCATCTCTGCATTCATAAAATCTCTGAGGGGTTCTGACCCAGACGCTACAATATATTGGTTAGCAAGAATGTTAGAATCAGGTGAAGACCCGCTCTTTATAGTAAGAAGGATGATAATATTCGCTGCAGAAGACATTGGAAACGCCGACCCTTACGCACTTACCCTTGCAGTATCCTGTAAAGAGGCTATTCATTTTGTCGGAAGACCAGAAGACCATCTTCCCCTCTCACAAACTGCAATCTATCTTGCAACAGCTCCCAAAAGTAATTCAGCCCTTATAGCATATGAGAAGGCACTGAAAGATTTAAAGAGGTATGGACCCCTTTCTGTTCCTCTACATCTACGTAACGCTCCAACTACTCTTATGAAAGAATTGGAATACAGTAAAGGGTATAAATATCCTCATAATTTTCAGGGGCATTGGGTGGCTGAAGATTATCTTCCAGACAAACTTAAGAGAAAGAGATACTACTTTCCATCAGATTCTGGAAGAGAAAAAAAGGTGAAACTAAAGAAGAACTCTCAAACAAAGAGATAAATAAAGTAAAAAGCATAGATTGCAACGAATATCACACCCTCCCACCGCTGTAATCCTTCCCTTGTTCTTCCAAATAGAATAAGAAGTACAGAAAGGAGAATAAGTATAGGAATAGCAAAGAAATGTGTACTTCTATCTACTGGTAATGGGCGTATAAATCCTGCAGTTCCAACAACAAGTGTAATATCAAGTACACTTGCTCCCACAATGTTACCAATGGATAACTCTGTATGACCTTTTTGTAGGGCAATAATAAAAGTAAAAAGCTCAGGCAGGGATGTCCCGAATGCCACCAGAGAGAGACCGATAACACCCTCTGAAACACCTAAATGCAACGCTAACTCACTTCCTGATAATACAAGCAACCGACTACCAAGTGTAACCATCAATGCACCCAATATGAAAAGGAAGACCTCTCGCTTAAGGTTGAACTCACTCTTTGGAATTGCACCATTCTTGCGCCATTCATCCCGTGCCTCTTTCGCCTGTTTAATTGCATAGCTTATATAGAGAAATACAAGGAAGAGAAGGGAAATTGAAATTGGTCTTGTTATTTTACCAAAGAAAGAAAAGAGAAATAGAATCGACACAGATACAAGTAACATAACCGATTCTCTCTTCAATAACCCCCTTGATACAGGAATAAAGGTGAAGCATACACATGCACCCAGTATTAGTCCAATATTGGCTATAGGAGAACCAACTGCATTTCCAATCGACATCTCAACCTTCCCCACTGCTGCTGCTATTACCGAGACAAAAAACTCTGGTGCAACAGTAGCAACACTTACAAGTGTAGTACCTATCAGGATTTTGGGTACATGAAAGCCTTCAGCCATTTCGACAGATGCATTAACAAACCAGCCTGCACCCTTGATAACCAATCCAAGTGCAATAAAAAATAATGCAACTACTAACCATAAAGCCATGGCAGAATTATAGCATAAATAGTTATTAAAGTCAAGAAATTTTTAACTTATAAATAGACATTTCTCAAGTTCTATGTATTTAGTGGGTGTAATCAATTCTTATATCTTGGTTATTATATAGTATACTAACTCTATACTCACTTCTCACTACTCTCAACTCCCTGTCCTATACCTATAAGTTTTTTCTTGACATTATTATACTTTTATGTTAAAATATGCTACTTATACTTAGGTTACTCGTCATTGCGAGTGAATCCAGCATCTATCAGGGATTATGTATTGTTATTGCAATCTCATCCAGTAAGCTGTCATTGCGAGTCTGTCGCACTTCTTGACGGATGAGTGTGGAAACCTTATTCAGTAAGTTGTCATTGCGAACGAACGAAGTGAGTGTGGCAATCTCATTAATAGTTACCAATCATACCAATATGCGATTAATGACTGATGAAATGCTTTGGATAATTGTATCTCTATTTATATTTGGACACACTAAATTAAAACTGAAAGGCGTATAGATGTTAAAAGAAGATATTCTTATAGACACTAAAAAGGTCTCTGAAAATATAATAAACTTCATAAAAGATAAACTTTATTCATTTAAAAGAGACGGTGTAGTTTTGGGAATTTCAGGTGGAATCGATTCAGCCTGTATTACAGCATTATTAACATGGACTGTTGATAAGGATAAAATCTTAGGGCTTATTATGCCTGAGAGGGATTCAGATGATAGAACTATCGAAGATGCTGAATTTGTAGTAAAGAACTTCGGTATAACCTCTAAATTAATAGACCTCAATTCCATTCTTAAATCTATTGGAATTTATGATTCACAACCTGGGAGGTTATTATTACATAAAAGCAGCGCCTCGAAATTTATCAAAGCTGGCTATCGATTAATTCCAAAAGGGAGTAATCCTTTCTTGGGTGGACTCCTGGGAACAGAATATACCTGGATGAGACAAGTACATGCATATTACAGGATAAAACACAGGATAAGGATGGTTCATCTCTATTATTATGCTGAACAACTAAACTATCTTGTTGTAGGAACTTCGAACAAAAGTGAGGATATGGTTGGCTTTTTTGTAAAATATGGTGATGGAGCTTCTGATATAATGCCCATTGCTAATTTATACAAAACGCAGGTTTTTGAACTGTCAAAATACCTTGGAGTTCCTGAGAACATAATCCAAAAACCTCCTTCTCCTGATATAATTCCTGGAATTACAGACGAACTTGCATTAAAGATTAGCTATAAAACACTGGACCTCATTCTCCTTGGAATTGCAAAAGATATGAAAGAGAGTGAAATTGCAAAAGAGGCAGGAACAAATATCAAGATGGTGCGTTATGTTAAAAACCTTATAGAACTCTCAGAGCATATGAGAAATCTACCTGAAAGTCCTCAGATTGAAAATGATTGAAGAGATCAACCCCTTTTTTCAATTTTAAAGTATTCGTAAAAATAAGGTGTAACATCATATAAATATGCTACACCAGCCTTACCTTTAACCCTTATAAGACCCCAGTCAAGAAGGACCGATAATGTATGACTGGAATCCAACCCCCGTAATTCTTCTATTTTATTCCTTGTTATTGGAGTCTCTTTAAATATTATTGCAAGTGTCTCAAGCGCCTGTGGGGATAGTTTTACAACCCTCTTACCCCTTACTTCCTGTACAAATTCCTCATATTCTGGTCGCGTAACAAGTTGAAAACCATTGTTTACCCTGATAATGACAAATGCTCTATTCTCATACTCTTTATCCAACTCATCAAGGCATCTCTCTATATCTCTCTTTGTCATACCTGAAATTCTTTTCAATCTCTCAATCGATAAAGGAGAAGGGTGAAGCAAAGAGAATTGCCTCTATCTTGCCTTTAGGTTCTATCTTGCTCTCAATACTGACCTCCACCTTTTACAAAGTTTTGAACAATCTTATTATCTGTAGTTTGAACCTCTGTGGGAGTACCATCAAATACGATTTTCCCATCATGGAGCATCGCAATTCTGTCAGCAACATAGAATGCACTCTCCATATCATGGGTTACAACAATACCTGTTATCTTTAACTTCCTTTTCAAACTCAATATAAGTTCATTTATAGTTCTTGCAGTTATTGGGTCAAGCGCGGTAGTCGGCTCATCATATAATATGTATAATGGATCAACTGCAAGTGCCCTTGCTATCGCCACTCTCTTCTTCATACCTCCTGATAATTCAGATATTCTCTTATTTTCCACTCCTTCCAACTCAACTAAAGATAGTTTTTGCCTAGCAACCTCTTTTGCCTTATCAACAGTTATTTTCTGATTCTCAGTGAGTCCAAGTGCCACATTCTCCCAAACTGATAAAAAATCAAGTAATGCAGAGCCTTGAAATACAACCCCAATATTCAACCTGAGTTTATATAATTCGCTCTTGGAAAGCATCTTGACATTCTTTCCATCAACCCATATATCACCCATATCTGGAGTAAGAAGTCCTATGATATGCTTCAGGAGTACACTCTTGCCGCAGCCACTTCTACCTATAACCGTAACAGTCTCTCCTACCTCAACATTCAGGGTTAGTCCTTTAAGTACCTCAAGGTCATTAAAAGACTTATACAGGTTTTCTATCTTTATCATAATATACCCAAATTTTTAAAAGACAATCCATGCTATAAATAGGTCAAAGAAAAGAAGAAGTATAGATGCTGAGACAACTGCCTTAGTTGCTGCCTTCCCCACACCTTCTGCTCCACCCTCTGTCATAAAACCATAGTATGTACCCATTAATGAAATAACGAATCCAAAACAAAATGCCTTTAATAAACCACCCCATAGTTCATGTGGGTAGTACTGCATTCTAAGTCCCTCTATATAAACTATTGGCTTAACATCAAAGATAAAGATAGAACATATTCCTCCTCCAAAGAAAGCAACGAAGAGCGACAACCCTGTCAGAAGTGGAAGTACAATAATACCCGCTATAAACCTTGGCATGGCAAGATACCTTATTGGATCTATAGCAAGACTTTCAAGGGCATCTATCTGCTCAGTAACCCTCATTGTTCCTATCTCAGCAGCAAGAGATGAACTTACTCTACCTGCTACTATCAGACCTGTTAAAAGTGGAGCGAGTTCAATCATAAATGCCTTTGCTACTGCCATACCAAGATATGCATCGGGCATATACTCACCAGCCTGAAATGCTGCCTGATACGCAGTAACCATACCTGCAAAGAAAGATGTAAAAATTACTATGGGCATCGAAGCAATTCCCATATGCACTATTTGCTCTAATATAAGCCTGAAAGAGCGAGGAAGGTAGTATAGTTTCACTATTATTGCCCCCAGGAATATACAAACCCTGCCTATATAGCCAAAAAATGATTCTATAAAACCCTTATTCATAGTATAAAAAAATACCTGCCAGTTAGTTATTGAGTCGTAGAGTCTATCTGGTTTATTTAGTTTGTTTGGTTTGTTTAGTTCATTAGGTTTATTGAGTTCATTGGGTTTATTGAGTTTGTTGTGTTTATTGAGTTTGTTTAGTTGATTTTGTTATTATATCTAATAACCAATAACCATTAACTAATAACATCTAACACTCAAAATTCAACCAATCAACTAATCAACTAATTAACATTAACCATTTGCCATTTAACATTTCCCTCTTCTCTCTTCTCCGTTTTGCCGCTTCTCGCCCTACGCTTTATTTATCCCGCCTGCCCTGTAGTAACAATGTACGGGGTAGAAATGCGCAGCTATTCTATCGGGACGCACTACACTATTCTATCATCTTCTATCGCGACGAGGACGTCGCTCCTACTTTTAATTTACTATTTTCGATTGTCGATTCCTGTCTACCGACAGGTAGATACGATTGCATTCCAATTTGTGTTACTCAATAGTCAATAGTTTACCCTGTGAAATGGGAACTTGTGAGCTATTTCATCGGGGTCAATAGTCAATATTCAATTATTACTATTCCTCCCTCTTCTCCGTTTCACCGTTTCTCCCTTTCACCTTGGTCTGTAGTCTTTTCTCGTTGATTACTCTTCCACCATATAGGACTTTGAAGCCGAGTATTCTTCAAACTTAGTATAATCCTTTAAAAACGTTAGATTGATACTACCCCCGGACGGACCATTCCTCTGCTTGCCAATAATTATCTCAATCACATTCTCCATACCCTCTTCCTCTCCCTTTCTTGTATCGTGTCTATGTAGGAATATTACTACATCTGCATCCTGCTCTATGGCACCTGATTCTCTCAGGTCGGAGAGTATGGGTCTTCTTGACTCTCTTTTCTCAATTGCCCTTGAGAGCTGGGATGCGGCAATAATAGGTATACCCAACTCCTTTGCAAGACCTTTCAGGGATCTTGATATAGCTGAAATTTCCTGCTGTCTGTTTTCAACAGACCTTGGTCCCTGTATTAACTGAAGATAATCCACAATAATTAACTTCACACCATACTGAGACCTAAGTCTCCTCGCCTTTGCCCTCAATTCAAGAACGTGTATTCCAGGTGTATCATCGATGAATATAGGTGCCTCGGATAGTGTGCCAGCTGCAATTGTAAGTTTGGACCATCCTTCTCTTGAAATATAGCCTGTTCTTACATTTCTGAGTGGAACCCTTGACTCAGTACAGAGCATACGATGAACAAGTTGTTCCTTTGACATTTCCAGGCTGAATAAACCAATCGGATTATCCTCTCTCGTAGCTGCATACTGTGCTATATTTAAACAAAAAGATGTCTTGCCAGAGGCAGGTCTACCTGCAATAACTATAAATTCAGAGGGTTGAAAACCCGTTGTGAGTCGGTCAAGATCAGTCCATCCTGATGGTATACCAGTTACGTAACGTTTATTCGTAGAAGCCTTTTCTATTGCCTCAAAGGTCTCCTTAAGAAGACCCTTAATAGACACGAATCCTGTCTTTACCCTTGCTTCTTTTATATTAAAGATGAGTTGCTCTGCTCTATCTAATAGTTCATCAACGTCTTCTGTAGCCTCGTATCCAACTTCAACAATCTTACTCGCTGTTTTTATCAACCTTCTCAATGTTGCCTTTTCGAAGACAATTTTTGCATACTCTTCGATATGGGCTGGTGTAGCGCTGGCATCTAAAAGCTCTGTTATATAAGCAGAACCTCCTACCTTATCAAGGTCTTTTCTATTTTTTAACTCTTCACTAAGAGTAAGAAGGTCGACTGATTTATTTTTGTCATATAATGAAACAATGCAACTATATATCTTTCTATGGGATTCCAGATAGAAACAGGATTCGTCTATCATCTCTATGGTTCTACCGATAGCATCCCGCTCAAGTATCATAGCAGCAAGCACACTCTGTTCTGCTTCTATGGATTGTGGTTCCTTCCTTTCCATATATACCTCTTTAATTTGGACGCAGATTAACCCTGTTAAATAATGTAACTATAAATGTTAGAGAGTTTATAAAACAGTTCTATTTAACAGGGTAAACGCAGATTAACACGATTTTTTCTTTTTATTTCATTTTTATTCTTAAATCTCTCAATCCCTTAATTGAAAGACATATTGCAAAATATGCCCTTTTATATTTATTCTGATTTATTACAAATTTTACTCATCTTACTTAACAACAAACAAAATTTTAGAATGAGATGTATAAGGCTTCTTGTTATAAATAAAATTTACTGTATCAAACTCTCTTGGTTTACTTTAGAAAGAAGTCTGTAGATACTTTCACTTTTTCTATCGATTTTAAATACATTTGCTCTACTTGGTCGTATGATTTGAATACACATCTATCTTTGATCTCTCTGAATACTGGACGAGAAAGTTCATATCTATATTTATCTTCGTTTTCAGGATATGCCACTATATAGAAAAGAGTAGAGAAATCACATAATTCAGTGAATTTAAGTAACGAATTCTTAAACTGAGGTGTATGCTCGACTTCAAAAGTATATTTTGGGAAATGCCTTTCATTAAACCATAATACATCTATACGTTCTATTCTTCTAATTATTGTTTCGTAAGTAAAAGGAGGACACATTTCCAAGGTCATTAAGTTAGATAAAGTTTTATTCTCGAAGATAGCTCGTTTATCCCAAGAATAAGTATCATAGCCTTCCGCATTTCCAATCTCTATTAACATACCCTGAATAGCAGTATGTTTATTATCCTCCTTTTGAGATGATGTTTTTGGAGTTGGTGTTTTAGGTAGTTTATCAAGATATTCGGTTAATGCATAGGTTCCTAAACCTATTTTTATAAACTTTGGGTTCCTTTGGACTATCGCTTGAATTGTATTAAACGGTGTTTTGCCAGTGAGTGGACGATATTTCACAATTTCCTTATAAATTTTCTTTAAGGGTGCAAAATATCCATTGTCTAATAACACCTTTTCAATTGCTTCAGAATATGTCATTACTTTGTCAGACATTAATTACAAATTCCCTCTATTAATAACAATCACTTATTATTTTTTTTATTACCTCGTCATCATTAAAATCAATATAGTCAAAACTACCAAGCAAATCTCCATCGGATGTGAAGATATCAACACCTTCGATATTCCCTAACATCATCTCAAAACTTTCACCGGTTTTTGTATCTACTTTCTCTTTTCTTACATCAGGATCAAAAAAATATCTTACTTTAAATTTTTCTCCCAAGTATTTAATAATTTTTCCCATATTATCCAAACAAACGCTCTTTTTAGAGACTTTCTTTTCTGATGTTTGTTTTGATGACACTGTAATCAACTCCTTTAAAATATTTATATTAAAGAAATGCTTTTTAATTATCTGTGTATATCTGTGGTAACCCTGTTAAATAGTGGTAGAATAAACATTATGATTACACTATAAAAGGTTTTATTTAACAGGGTGAATCTGTCCCGCTTTCTTCGGGATCCCGCCAAAGGCGGGGCTCCTACCAAATGATTTTTATTTATCTTATTTATCTGCAGTAATCTGTCCCGCTTTCTTCGGGATCCCGCCAAAGGCAGACGTCCAATATTTTTCCTTGCACGAATTGAATTCGTGCCTACAATTTCAATTTATCTGCGGTAACCCTGTTAAATAGTGGTAGAATAAACATTATGATTACTCAAAAAGGTTTTATTTAACAGGGTGAATCTGCGTATACAGTCTTCGTAAAAACTTCAGGTCTTCCCATGAACCTTTTTTCCATTCCTGATGGTAAATAAGGGCAGCAGGATGATACGTGGGGATTACTTTTATACCTTCATAATAAAGAACATTTCCCCTTATATTTGCAAGAGAGCCCTCGTATCCCGTTAACAATCTTAATGAATGTCTTCCAAGAGCTAATATAATTTGGGGAGCAATAAGCTCAATCTGCTTCTCAAGATAAACTTTACATGCATCCACTTCCTCAGGCTTAGGGTCTCTATTTTTCGGAGGTCTGCACTTAAGTATATTGGCAATATATACCTCTTCTCTGGTAAGGTCTATTGCCCTAAGCATTTTGGTAAGCAACTGTCCAGCATTCCCAACAAAGGGTTCTCCTGCCTCATCCTCTTTAAACCCAGGAGCCTCACCAATAAGCATAATTATGGCTCTATCATTTCCCTTTCCGAAGACTATGTTTTTTCTTGTTCTATGGAGTACACATTTCCTACATTTCTTACATTCATGTTCA
Source organism: Caldifarciminota bacterium (assembly GCA_023129165.1). Lineage (GTDB taxonomy): Bacteria > Hydrothermota > UBA3073 > UBA3073 > UBA3073 > JAGMCL01. The sequence goes on from JAGMCL010000115.1 coordinate 14,968, forward strand.
AGCTGCTTGAGTTTATCGCCTATGTCAATACTCTGTACATCATCGTGTCTATCAAAATAAAGAAACTCCTCACCCGACTTTTCCATCTCTTTAAGATAGTCAACGACAAGCTGTTTTATCTCCTTTCCCATATTTCTTCGATACTGTCAAGTATGATATGAGCAGCTTCCCTTTTAGCCATTTTAGGATAGGTTTTCAATTTGCTATCTTTTCCTATTATAGTAAATTCTATATTATGACTTCCAACCACTGAACAGGGATTTGCTACAATCATATCAAGCGACTTTTCAATTATTTTCCTCTTCGATTCCTCTATAAAATCATTATCTCCAACAGAAAATCCAATCAGTATTTTATTTTCTCTCCTCTTTCTTAACTTTTTTAGAATATCTTCAGTTTTTTTTAAGTGTAATGTCATTTTATCGTCTTTTCTCCTTAATTTTTTCTCGCTAACCTCTACTGGACGGTAATCTGATACAGCAGCAGTCATTATGACAATGTCATTATTATCTAAAAGATCAAGTAAAGTATTTTCCAACTCTTTTGTGTTATGTATTCTTATGCCCTCAGTAATAGGGATATCGGTAGCTCCTTTAACTAGTGTGACAATAGCTCCTCTCTGTTTCGCCTCTTTTGCAATTTCATAACCCATAATTCCTGAAGACCTGTTACTAATAACCCTGATCGGATCTATTTCCTCTTCAGTTCTTCCAGTAGTAACCAAAATTTTTACTCCACTTAAGGTAGAGGATTTTTTCATAACCTTATATACATAATCCACTATTTTTAGGGGTTCTTGTAGTCTACCCTCTCCTTTGTCACCACAGGCAACTTCACCCCTCTCGGGTTCAAGTATGAAATAACCCAGTTCTATTAATCTCTTTATATTATCCTGTATAATTGGATTTTGCCACATATGAGGATTCATTGCAGGAGCGATAAACACAGGTTTCGTTGTAGCCGCTACTATCGATGTTAATAGGTCATCTGCAATTCCAGCATTTATTTTGCCGATTATGTTATAAGTTGCTGGTGCTATCAATATGAGGTCATTGGATGCAAGTTTTATATGTACAGTTTGTTCCTGCTGAACATAGGCATCTTCAAATACTCTATGACCTGATAACACTGAAAGTGTAAGTGGAGAGACGAAATGATTTGCTCTATGGGTAAGAGCACAATATATATCATTACCTCTTTTTTTGAATTCCCGGAGAATATATATCGATTTATAGGCAGATATACTACCTGTTATTCCAAGGGTTATTTTCAATCCTTCTCCTCTGTATACTCAATCTCACCATCAATAAATCGTTTCATTGCTGTAATTACTGGTTTTTCGGGACTTTGAGCCCCAATATGAAATATTCTTCTCGCCTCCTTTATTATGATTACTAATGCCTTGTATTTATTTTCTTCAACTCCCCAAACATCCTCGATTGGTAAATTATATTCTTTCTTTTCCATTTGCCCTCCTATAAATATTATGAATTTAAAATAATTTATGCATTTATCTATAAACAATACTTAGACAATCCCAGTAAAATTATATAAATCATAACTTATTGGGAAATTCAGCCCTTTTGGTGGAATGTTTCTCCGCAATTATTATTGCATCAATTTTTCTAATTGTATCCTCTAACATATCATTCCTAACAATATAATCAAATTGTACAGCCTTGCCAACCTCTTTCTCCACCTCTTCAATTCTTTTGTTAATTACCTCATCTTTATCTCCTCTTTCTATTAGTCTTCTCTTCAGCTCTTCTATAGAGGGCGGTAACAAAAATATGGCAATAGAATCACTTCTTTTCGACTTTAATGAAAGGGCACCCTGAATGTCAAGGTCACAAATAACACTAAAGCCACATCTAATAGTCTCCTCTACTGGTTTCTTGGGAGTACCATAGTAGTCATCGTAAACAAGTGCCCACTCATAAAACCTATCATCTTCAATCCATTTTTTGAATGTAGATATATCCAAAAAAAAGTAACTTTTACCATCAATCTCATCCTTTCGGGGTTTTCTTGTCGTTGCTGATATAGAATATTTTATATCTTTATGTAATTTCATAATCCCCTGTACCATCGTAGTTTTACCTACACCAGAAGGTCCTACAAGAACTATTAAAAATGGTTTATAAGACATTTTCAATCTCTTCTCTCAAGGATTCAACCTCTGTTTTTATATCAACTATAATTCGTGAAATAGGGGCATCTTGTATCTTGTTTGTTACTGTATTAGCTTCACGCAAAAGCTCCTGGAGGAGAAATGAAAGTCTTTTACCTTGCGATGTATTCTCACGTAGTATCTCATTTATACTAGATAAATGAAACTCTAATCTGCTAATTTCCTCTCCTACATTTATACGTTCAAGCAAATACAGACTATCATATTCTTCTATGAAAGAAATTTTCTCTACCCTTTTTCGCTCTTTGTCAATCCTTTCTGGTATCCTCAATTTAACTTCTCGCAGCATTGAGGAAATATTTTTAACCCTTTCTCTTGTAACCTTCTCTATTCTTTTACCTTCTTTTTTTCTCATAAGCATTAGATTCTCCGATGCCTTACCTACAACAATTTGAGTTTCCTTCCAGACATCAAAAGCCTCTGATTCGTCAATATCGATTTTTAAAACACCACTGAACCCATACAGGTGGTCAATTGATATCCTCCCAGCTAAGTTTAAGGACTCCTTAAGAACTTTTAAAGCGTCTCGATACCTCTTTGCTAACTCACTATCATACTTTATAACATTTGGTGTAACAGTAGTAATTATGTTACAGTAGACCATACCTCGTAAAAGTTTATCTCGCAGTAGGGATTCTATTTTGTTTTCATACTTAGAGAGAAAAGGAGGTAAGCTTATAGATGCTCTAAAAAAACGATGATTAAGAGACCTTAACTCGCATCTCACACTACCTTTTATTGCCTCGCCATATCCTGTCATACTTAATATCATAATCTTTATGATGGTTATAAATTAAAAAACTCTACAACTCTATTATAAGTGTAACTGGGCCATCATTTATAAGACCTATATGCATATATGCTCCAAAAATACCTTCTTTTACAGATATGTTATATTTATTAAGTGCATCAATAAATTTCTGATAGAGTTTCCTGGCAAGTTCTGGTGTTGATGCCCTTGAAAAATCGGGTCTTCTTCCCTTATCTGTGCCTGCAAGAAGGGTAACCTGTGAAATCACAAGGCATTCTCCATTTACATCAATAAGAGATAAATTCATCCTTCTTACACTATCGGCAAAGCATCTAAGATTAACACACCTTTCTGCTAACTTAAGGACTTTATCTTCAGTATCGTCGTTGGCTACCCCTAAAAGTATAAGCAGACCATTTCCTATCTTACTTATTTGCTTTCCTTCAACATGACAAGACGCCTTTTTAACTCTTTGAACAACTGCAATCATATAAGATAACAATTTCTAATGTCGAATATCTAATAAATACCTGACAGTAAGTTATTGACTAATTGACCAATAAAGTCTCCTGTCTGTGATCCATAGTAATTAATTTGTTTTTTGTCATTTGGATTTAATTAGTCATTAGATATTTGTCATTAGTCATTTTCTTTCTCTCTATTATCCACTTCAGTAATCACAGAAATAATTTCGTCTGCAAATACCTTAGAAGCTGCTGGACCATCTGCAGTAACTATATTTTTGTCTCTCTCTACTTCGTTTCCAGTATATATAACATCTTCTTCTTCAAAAAGTTTCTTTGCTCCAGGGCTGGCACATACGGTTGCCTTCCTTTCTTTTAATAAACCTGCCCTGGCAAGAATACCTGGTGCAAGGCATATAGCACCAATTATTCTACCTGAATCAGCAGCCTCTATAAGATTCTTATGTAAATGCTCATTACCCCAGAAGATTACGGAACCGCTACCACCCACAAGTATTATTACATCAAAGTCCTTAAGCGAAATATCGTCTAATCGCATATCAGGCTTAACAGAAATCTCAAGCATGCCTATTGCAGTCGTTGTGTCTTCTGAAGCAACAGAAACTTCCGCTCCAAGCCCTTCAAAAATCTCCCTGGGTATAAGATACTCTTCATCCCTGAAATTTTTCTGGGATATGACGAAAACTATATTGGTTCCTTGTAAAGGGTACGTAAGCTCCGCAGGTGTTGTTGTATATAAGAGTGTAATGAAAAATAAATATAACATGTTCTAACCCTCCTTCATTATTAAACCTGAACCTTTAAGAAAATTCGTAGTTAGTTAATATTAAGAGGATAGAAATAAAAATACAAACATTGTTTATCGTTGTCGATGCTCGTAACGATGCTCGAAGCTTGTTATGTCTTTTCCCACTCTCATGCTTCCAGCCTCAAGTCTCATTAC
>JAGMCL010000116.1 GCA_023129165.1 Caldifarciminota bacterium
AGAGGAAGAAAAAGAAGAGAATAATTAAGAATACACAAACCTGGAGCTTTTTGCTGACAAGCCTGTCTATCGAGAGCTCCAGGTTTTTCATACTAAATGTGGTTTCGTAGGAAAGGTTAGGTTCGAGGCTATACCTCATAATATATATAATGAAAGAAGATTTGATAAAGAAAATCGAGAATTTGATAAACAGGATTCTATGGGATAAGAACATACGTCTTGTTAGGTTGGAGCTTAAAGGATGTGAACCATATTCAATCTTAAGAGTATTTATAGATAAACCGGGTGGGGTTACAGTCGAGGATTGTAGTAATGTTTCAAAGGAACTTTCAAATTTACTTGACATTGAAGATCCTATAAAACCGAGGTATACCCTTGAAGTATCATCACCTGGTATTGATATTAACTCTGATGTAAAAATCAATAAGAAGAAACTGTGAGAAAATATAAAAAACCACACCTTCCTGCAAGCAAGCAGGTCTGTGGTTTGGCTACTAACAATAAAAAGGGTAAGGTGAATATATGACAGTGTATAACGTATCACACTTTCTAAACCAGCTTGCAGAGGACAGGAAAATTAATCTATCCAAGGTTCAAGAACTGTTTGAAGATACTATCAAAACTATAGCCAGAAAGACCTTTGGAAGGGATACCGATGTAAATGTAGATATAAATGAATCTGATGGTTCTATATCAGTTATTATCCTAAAAGGGGTAGTAAAAAGAGTCGAACTACCATCAAAAGAGATAGCACTGAAAGACGCAGTAAAATATGATGAGTCTGTAAAGATAGGTGATACATTGAGCATTCCCATAGAATTTGAAACATTTGGAAGGAATGCTATTCTATTAACCAAGCAACTTCTTTTCCAAAAACTCCGAGAGGTAGAAAGAGATGCAATATATTCTTCCTTTGAACAAAGAGTAGGTGAGATTGTAACAGGCAGCATAAGAAGAATAGAAGGAAAAAGAATATTAATTAGTCTCGATAAAACTGAAGGAGTACTCCAAAAAAAAGAACAAATTCAGGGAGAATACTTCCGCCAGGGAAGCGTAATAAAGACATATATACTCTCGGTAGATCTAAAAGATGGTATACAACTATCTCGAACACATCCAGATTTCCTCAGGGGATTATTTGAATCTGAGGTTCCTGAAATTAAGGAAGGGATAGTAGAAATAAAGGACATTGTAAGGATTCCCGGGATCAGGGCAAAAGTAGCTGTTATTAGCAATGATCCGAGGATTGATCCGGTTGGTGCATGCGTTGGTGTAAAAGGATCAAGGGTTCAGGTTGTGGTTAAAGAACTGGCAGGTGAGAAGATAGATGTTATACAGTGGAGTCAGGATTCTCTCGTTTATGTTTCAAGGTCACTTTCTGGTGTAAAAATATTAAAAGAGGACCGGGATGAAGATAGTAAGAGAATACAAATTATCGTAGGCGATGATGAACTTCCCATTGCAATTGGTAAGAATGGACAAAATGCATTTCTATCCTCAAAATTGACCGGATACAGAATTGATATTATTTCTGAAAGTATGTACAACAAAAGTTCCATTGCTAACATAAAAGGATTAGCATCAGGTCTAAAAACAAAACTTCTTGATAGTGGATTTATAAGTGCGTACGATGTTGTATTTAATGGTTTACCAAAACTACTTAAAATAAAAGGTATAGGAAAAAACCTTGCGAATAAGGCTTACAAAATTTCATCCGAAGTTGTAAAAAATATTAAACATTCGTCCATCAATAAATCTTAAATTGACATACCTATTGTTATATTGAGATATTTACTTAAACCTTATGGAACATCTCCGAGTATATGAAGTTGCAAAAGAATTGAATCTATCAAGCGAGGCACTAACCCACCTCTTGAGAGAACAAGGTTTCAAGGTCCGCGGTTATATGAGTGTGGTTACTCAGGAAATGCTCGATAAAGTCAAAAAAAGGATGGACGAGGACAAGCAAAGCATAAAGAAAAAGGACATGCGAAAGGAAAGACTTCGTAGAAGAAGGAAAGGAAAATTAGAGAAGACGTTAAAGAGACCAGAAGAAAAGAAAAGAGCTGAGCTTAAAGTTAAGGAAACTCTCACTAAAATAAAGATAGGTGAGCAAAAACCTACAAAAAAGAAAGAAAAGGCTGAACAAGTTCCATCAGATGAAAAGAAAGATGAAAGAATTATACAATTACCTGAACTTATCAGTGTAGAGGAACTCGCAAAACTCCTTCTTATTTCCCCGCTTTCACTTATTAGCAAATGCGTTGAACTTGGACTCATGGTTACAATAAACCAGCGTCTGGATTATGAGACAGCAAGCATGATAGCATCTGAGTATGACTACGATACTAAACTTATATCATATTATGAAGAAGTTGCAGAAGATGAAGAAGCAAAGATAGAGAGGGCTCCCGTTGTAACACTAATGGGACATGTTGATCATGGGAAGACCACACTTCTGGACTATGTAAGAAAGACAAATGTCGTAGCTGGTGAGAAGGGTGGAATAACACAACATATTGGAGCTTCTATGGTTGTACACCATAATAAGAAAATAACCTTCCTGGATACACCTGGTCATGAGGCATTCACAGCTATGAGAGCAAGAGGTGCACAGGTTACAGATATAATTCTAATAGTCGTTGCTGCTGATGACGGAGTTATGCCCCAAACCGTAGAAGCAATAGACCATGCCCGTGATGCGAAGGTTCCTATAATTGTGGCAATAAATAAAACTGACCTTGAGAATGCACACCCTGATAAGATTAAACAACAACTAATACAGCATAAACTTATGTTGGAAGAAATGGGTGGTGATATACCTACTATTCTTGTCTCAGCAAAAAAGGGAGATGGAGTTGATGAACTCCTCGACTCAATACTTTTAATTGCTGAGATGGAGGAACTCAAGGCTCAAGAAAAGGGTAGAGCTAAAGGGTATGTAATTGAAGCGAAATTGGATAGATATAAAGGTACTGTAGCAACTATTCTCATAACTGGTGGTAGATTAAAAAAAGGAGACAGTTTTGTAGTAGGAACTACATATGGAAAGGTTCGCGCAATATATGATGAATTTGATGATATTGTAGAGGAAGCACAACCATCAGAACCTGTTATGGTACTTGGTTTCGAGGATATCCCCAGAGCTGGTGATAGATTCGTAGTTATAGAGGAAGACAGGCAAGCAAGAGAGATTGCCCGTAAAAGAAAATTAGCTAAGAAGGAGATGACTTACCGTCCAACTGCTGTGAGAACCCTCCAATCTATTCAAGATCAGATCCAAAGTGGAGAAGCAAAAGAACTAAAAGTAATAATTAAAGGAGATGTTAGTGGCTCTGTTGAGGCCATTTCAGATTCTTTCAGGGAATTATCTACAGAAGATACAAAAATCTTGGTTGTTCATAGTGGTGTTGGAGAGATCACAGAATCCGATGTCCTTCTGGCAAATGTCTCAGGTTCAATAATAGTTGGATATCATATTGGAGCTCCAAGCAATGTAAAAGTATTAGCTAAGAGCGAGGGTGTAGAGATAAGGATGTATGATGTAATATACAAAGCACTTGAAGATATAAAACTAGCACTTACAGGTTTACTTGAACCCGTTTTCGAAGAAAAATTGATTGGCGAAGCGGAAATAAGAGAGGTATTCACCATACCCAGGATTGGCAAAATTGCAGGCTGCTATGTAAAGGACGGTGTGGTTGTAAAAAATGCAACTGTTAAAATCCTTAGAGATACAGAGGTTATAGGAGAGGGAAAAATAATTTCATTAAGAAGGATAAAGGACGTAGTAAACGAGGTAACAGCAGGATTCGAATGTGGGATAGGATTAGAGGATATAGATGAGTTTTATAAAGGAGATATGATTCAGGTGTATGAGGTGATTGAAAAGAATAGGGAGATTTAACAAACAAGAATGCGAGATTACTCCGATAGGAAAAATAGAAGAACAGAGACACTTTTTAAAGAAGAAATTGCCAGAATCCTTACTGAGAGAAAGGATCCTGAAATTGGTTTTGTTACAGTAACGAGAGTGATAATCGGAAAAGATAGAAGAAAATTATTCTGTTATGTAAAATTTCTATCTGATAAAGAGAAAGGGTTGGCTGCTCTTGTAAATGTAAAAAATTCTATAAAGTCTGCAATAGCCTCAAGTGTCCCCCTAAGATTCATGCCTGATATAGAATTTCTATTAGATGAAGAATCTTATTATTCAACAATAAGCTAACTCACCATAAATGAGAAAGACCACACTTTTACTATTAATTACTTCTTTATTTTATCTCACCCAGGATACAAGCACAGCATCTATTCATCCATCCTCAGAAAGTGAAAAATTAACTCTATCAAATGGTCTTACTGTCATATTGGCACCAATAGACGCCTCTCCTATTGTATATACTGCAGTTTGCGTTAATGCAGGAAGTATATATGAGGATGAATATCTCGGATGCGGTATATCACATTTCGTAGAACATACATTGACTGAGAGTACACACAATATGACTCACGAGGAAATAGAAAGAATAAGAGATAAAATGGGTGGGATTGAAAACGCCTACACCACATATGACCATACCTGCTACCATATCACTATAACCCCGAAATACCTCCCCAACGCGCTATACCTTCTATCATCTTACGTTATGTATTCTGCCTTTGAGGAATTTTTTGTTAATCAAGAGAGGGAGGTTATTTTAAGGGAAATTACAATGGGTGAAGATGAACCAGGAAATGTTATCTATAAAAAGTTTATCGAGACAATGATGAGTGAACATCCAATGAGATACCCAATTATTGGATACACTGAGCTCTTTAAGACACTGACAAGGTATGACCTTGTAAAATATTATGATAGAATGTATCACCCTGAAAATACAACAGTAATAATAGCCGGTGGATTCGATAAAGATTCCGCAACTACTCTGATAGATAATTACTTTTCTAAATGGGAACGAAAACCAAACAGGAACCTTATTATTAGAGATGAACCCCCTCAGATAAGTCAAAGAAGGATTTATGTAGATAAGGAGAGTGGTTTATCTCATCTATTTATAGGATTCCATACCGTTAGTATAACCCATCCTGATATGTACCCACTTGATGTTCTTTCTACTATTCTTGGTGGCAGCGAAAGCTCCCTGCTTCAGAGAGAGATAATCCAGAAAAAAGGATTGGCTTATAACGTATATTCATATTCATATACACCCCATTTTGGGGGTGGGTATTTAGGAATTTATGCCATGTGTGAACCAGGCAAAGAGATTAAATTAGAAAATGCAATTCTTAATGTGCTTGGAAATATAGAAAAGGAGGTATCTGAACAGGGTATTATAACTGCAAAAAGGAGAATGAGACGAAGGTATGAACTTGCAATCCAGACACCAGAAGACAAGGCTCAAATCCTTATTAGTAATAAGCTATCTACTGGAGACATTGAATTTACAAATACATACCTCTCAAATATAGAAAAGGTAGAGAAAGAAGATATTATTAATGTATGGGAGAAATATCTAACAAGGGATAACATGACTGTAGCTGTTCTGGGCAAAGAAGAATTGCTTGAAGAAATTAGCTATGAGATTCCCTCATTCTCACAAAAACACTGGACAGACGATATAATCTATGATACATTGAGTAATGGCATAAGGTATCTTATAAGAGAAGATTACAGTTCTTCTGTCCTTTCAATTCAGTTGGTGACACTCGGTGGAGTAAGAATCGAAACAGAGGGTAACAATGGAATATCAAGTTTATTATTAAATACCTTAATACGCTCTACTGAAAAAAGGGAAACACAAGAAATTAACCAGATATTGGACGATATGGGAACAAGTTTCGAGCCTTTTGTAGGTAACAATACTATGGGAATATCCATAGATGTGATTAAGGAAGATAGTGAGAGAGGTATAGCACTTTTATCCGAAATAATAAATTTTCCCTCATTCAATGAGATTGAACAAGCCAGAAAAGAGATTCTGGGTACAATAGAAAGTCAAAACGAACAACCCGCATTTTTTGCTATGAATAAGACCAAGGAGGCCTTATATAGTTCCCACCCTTACTCATTAAACCCAAAAGGAAGAAGAGAGGTTGTAGAGAATTTAACCAGGAAAGACCTAAAGGATTTTTATGCTGCATATCTACCAACAAAGGAAATTGTAATCTCGATATTTGGAAACACGGATAAAGATGAGGTTAAGATACTCTTAGAAAGATACTTTGGTAACATAAAGGAGAAGAAAAAAGTTATTCCAGTCTCTATGAGTATTGAATTCCCTGACTTGAGCATAACAACTGAGGTTGCAGCGAATTTTGGGCAGGTAGTTGTATGTATAGCATTCCCTGGTATAGACAATAAAAATTATGACAGGTTTGCATTTGATGTAATGGATGCGGTACTAACAGGCTCACACATGCCTTCGGGCTGGCTTCATCAGGCATTGAGAGGAGAAGGCAAGGGGTATGCATACTGGATGCAGGGTGGTAATATCACTGGAATAGATGGAGGTATGTACTACTTGATTGCTGGTACTACTGAGGAATACCTGGAAACCGTAAAGGAGATAATGCTCGACCTTGTAAAAAGAATAAAGGAGTTACAGGTAACAGAAGAAGAAATTGAGGTCGCAAAGACAAGGTGTATTATGGCAAATGCCACATCTCAGCAGAAGAATAGTGATATGGGACTCAACTCTACCCTGAATGAAATATATGGACTTGGTTATGATGCAGATAGAAACTACGAGTCCAATATTATGAAAATTTCACCCTCCGATATAAACAAGATCGCCAACAAGTATCTGAATGAATATGTTATGGTAGTTCTTACCTCAAAGGCTAATAAAGATGATTCCAGATGATGTTGAAAGCTCTGCATCTAATGTTATACGTTAGACAATATCATTAATTCATTTCTTATTTGTCAGTCTTCACAAATTTCACTGCCTTAATATAATCCTCAGAACACCTTACTCCTATAATCTTCTCTTTTAATCTCTTAATAATTGCTTCTTGTTTCATAAAACCAAATTCTCTATCCATCTTATATCCTTCAGAGAGAATCTGCTGCATCCTATTTTCGTATTCTTCAACAATATCATATGTACCCCTATATCTTATAATAAACCACACCTCATCAACCTCAGTGTTTCCTATGAGGGAGTTAAGGCTGTCTACATCAAGGTATGTATCCAACTTTGTCCTTGCGTAGAACTGAAATGGAAACTCGGCTGTCATTACAATCGAATTATCGCTTGCTTCTTCTTCTACAGTTTCTACAATCTCTCTCCAGGGTACAATATATGCTTGATTGTGGAAATGCCTTACCGTGTAGTAATTGAAAAGTCCATATAGATTACTAATGATTAATAAGACAAGGAGTATATTACCACGTTTTGTCTCTTTTATACCCACTGCTACAATAGTATAGGCAATTGGAGCAAGAAAAATTAGTCTACTTGAAGAGAACGGAAAAAGTATTTGGACAAATACAGTAGAAAGGACAGTTGCCCCGATAATAAGTGGAAGAATAAAAAAGGTAAGAGAGTATTTAGGATGCCTTAGCACCCCTTTGAAAAATAAGAAATAAAACATAACAAAAGTTGGCAATGTAATAAAGATTTCCCATGGGAGTATTGTCTCCCCAATGGAATACGAGCACAGTGGATATAACAATTTTAGAAAAAAATCTAAAGGTTGGAATGTTAAATTCCCACCGATGTGAGAAAAAAGAAGCACATAAATCCATGGGAGATAAAAAAGGATTACAATTGATTGCATAAATATCCAAGTAGATAAACTAATTATCTTCTTATTTTTCTTTCTGATAAGATAATATACGTTTTCTACTATAAACAATATAATTCCTGGATAACTCGTATACAAGAGGAGTATATTGGATATACAGTAAAGCAATTTCCATTTTCTTTCAGGTCTATTAATAAATTCGAGAAGTGATATAATAGATAAAACACTTAAAAACATCAAAAGTGAGTAATATCTCGCCATTCTTGAATACATTACTATGAATGGTGATGACATAAACAATAATAAGGATGCAATACCCAATTTACTCTTCTTTAAGTAGAAAAATACAAGAATGAAGGTCAATATAGAGAATATAATAGAAGGGAATCTCAAAGCGAACTCGCTTTGACCAAAGGGAATAATCCAGAAATGAATAATAAGGAAGTATATTGGAGGATGAATATCTATCTCAACGAGGTGTCTTAATAACTGGGATAACGGTTTTGATGCTACATCTATTGTAGCTATCTCGTCCCCCCAGTAGGCAAGATTGCCCAGTCTATAAATGAGTAACATGAAGAATACAATTATTAATAACCATTTATACCCCTCTATCTTATGAACCGATGATAAGAATTTATTCATAAGTCTCCTCCCTTATTTCAAATAATCCTTTGTATTTCTTAGTAGGAATATGGAGATGCCATTGCATTCCTTTATCTTTTCATAGCCCATTTCTCTTAATCTAAAAAACTCCAGGTCTCTCTCATCAATTACATCTACTATTAGTCGTGGTTTATACCGTTGTAAAAGATTAGGGATATCTTCATAGGTAATAAGGTGATATTTCTCCCTTGATTCAGGTGTCACATTTTTACTTATGTCATAGGTTGGTATTGCAAGCTCTGGAATGTTTTCTCTATCTGCCGGAAAACCAAAATAGAATGCAAATGAAACTACCTTATCATCCTCTTCTGTAACTTTCTCAATAACCCTGGTTACATTTCTTATATTTGAAATTATATATTTCTTCTGCCATTCTCTTACATCAGAGAAATACATAAGAGAGCACGGAATGTAGGATGTTATGTATAAGATAAGAAGCCACTTACTCCATGATTTTCTTTTTAGATATCCAATATATGGCACGAGTAAGAATAAAAGAAATGGATAAATCTCAGTCATATACCCAAAATGTGTGGGGGTAAGCAAGAAATAGTAAACTATAAAGAGAACTACAGCACAAATTAATGCCAACAATTCCTCTCTTCTCATTTTTCTCCACTTAACCGCTGCTGCAAGCAGAACAAAAAGTGCAATATTAGATGGAAAAAAGACAACCTTGGCAAGAATTAGGAATCTGTGGGTTATAAACCAATAAAATGAAGGAGTAGTTCTGTTGAAGTGATATAACAAATTACAGAAAAGGAAATAATCTGGATATTTAAAAAAATAATACAACGATGGAAGAATACCAAGAATAAAACCAGCAACCGTATATAGTATCATCTTCCACTCTCGCCTAAAGAGAAGAAGAACAATCGTAATAATAAGCAATACAATAAATATTGAGCGAAAACTCACTGAAAGACCAATACAAATACCAGAAAGCAAAGAATATATACACTTTCTTCTCTTTAAGGAATAGGAAAACAAGATAAGAAACAGTATGTTCAGTAAATTCACCCAGGCTCTTTGTGTTGCCTGGATGGAGTTGTAGAAAAGCACTGCGTTACCTGTCCAGAGTATACCCATATAAATGGTCTCCTTCTTATACTTATTAATATAAAATGTATATAGAAGGAGGATAACACCTGAGATAAGAGCAAGAAGGGAAGATGATATTCTGGCAAGAAAGAAATTTGTCCATCCACCACCAGAAAAAGGTAAAAAAACAATAGCAGATAGAGGCATCTGAGGGAAGAAAAAATCTTTATATAATTGCATTCCTCTCGATATTAGTCTTGCTGCGGGAAAATAATAGCTCAATTCATCTGTGAAAACATTTTGTATAAAGACAAGAGCAATAAGAATACTGCCACTTATAATACAGTATAATATAATAAATTTGGATATGCTATCTCTACTTTGTTTCATTAAAATCCCTTAAGGATTTTCTAATTTATTTCTATGTGTTTTAAAAAGTTGGTGGTGGGTCTAAGCTGTCTTCATAGCAATCCTGTCCCAAGAAAAATACTCTTTGACAAACTCTTTATCACTACGAGATAGGGTTTCTTTTTTATTTTTTACCCTTTAATAAATGTATAAGAAAGTCAGTTCTGCAGCAACTTATCACTGATTGTATTAAAATTGATTTTATTTACCTTTCTGGGTTCCTATGGAAAGTAAGTAAAATTTACAAACCTATTTTATATATCTCAATCACCAACTAATAAAAGCGATATACCCCTGTAATCTCCTATTTTCTTATAACCTAATTCCTTTAACTTAAAGTATTCTAATTCTGTCTTATCAATCACATTTACTATTAGCTTAGGTTTATAGCGTTGTAAAAGCTGCGGTATGTCCTCATAAGTAGTAAGATGATACCTTTCCCTCTGTTTTGGACTTATATCCTCGCTTATGTCGTGAAGATAAAAAGCAAGTTCTGTAACAGTTTTTCTTTTCGCCAGAAACCCAAAATAGAATCCAAAGGAAACTACCTTGTCATCCTTTTCTGTAACTGTTTCAATAACCCTGGTTACATTTTTTATATTTGAAATCGTATGCCCCTTTTGCCAATCTCTGATGCTAAAGGAATACATTAAAGAGCACGGTATATATGACGCAATATAGACAATTAGAAGCCACTTACTCCATGTTTTTCTTTTTAGATAACCAATATATGGCACGAGTAAGAATAAAAGAAATGGATAGACCTCGGTCATATACCCAAAATGTGTAGGAGTAAGCAAGAAATAGTATACTATAAAGAGAAATACAGCACAAATTAATGCCAACAATTCCTCTCTTCTCATTTTTCTCCACTTAACCGCTGCTGCAAGTAGTATAAAAAGCACAATATTTGATGGGAAAAAGATAACCTTGGAAAGAATTAGGAATCTGT
The DNA here is from genome assembly GCA_023129165.1 of Caldifarciminota bacterium. Lineage (GTDB taxonomy): Bacteria > Hydrothermota > UBA3073 > UBA3073 > UBA3073 > JAGMCL01. The sequence goes on from JAGMCL010000116.1 coordinate 10,817, forward strand.
GGGTTATAAACCAATAAAATGAAGGAGTAGTCCTGTTGAAATGATATAAAAAGTTACAGAAAATAAAGCAATCCGGATATTTAAAAAAGTAATATAATGAAGGAATGACACCAAGAACAAAACCAGCAACTGTATATAGTATCATTTTCCACTCTCGCTTAAAGAGAAGAAGAACAATCGCAATGATTAGTAGTATTACAAATATTGAGCGAAAACTCATTGAAAGACCAATACAAGCTCCAGAAAGTAAAGAATATATACATTTTCTTCTCTTAAAGGAAAGGGAAAATAAAATAAGAAACAGAATATTCAGTAAATTCACCCAGGCTCTTTGTGTTGCCTGGATGGAGTTGTAGAAAAGCACTGCGTTACCACTCCAAAGGATACCCATATAAACGGTATCTTTCTTAGACTTATTAATATAAAATGTATATAGAAGGAGGATAACACCTGAGATAAGAGCAAGAAGGGAAGATGATATTCTTGCAAGAAAGAAATTTGTCCATCCACCACCAGAAAAAGGTAGAAAGACTAAAGCTGAGAGAGGCATTTGATTAAAGAAAAAATCTTTATATAATTTCTTTCCTATTGCTATTAAAGATGCCGCAGGAATATAAGTACTTAATTCATCCGTATAAACATTTTGAGTAAAGATAAGAGTAACAAGAATACCTCCACTTATTATACAGAATAATATGATAATTTTAAATATGCTATCCTGACTTCGCCCCATGAAAACCATTTAAAGATTTTCAACTAACTACTGTGTGTTTTTTAACAAGTTGTTGATAGGTTTCAGCTGTTTTCATAGCAATCCTATCCCAAGAAAAATACTCTTTGACGAGCTTTTTACCCTTATAAGATAAAGTTTCTCTTAATTTTATGTCCTTCAACAAATGTACAATCTTTTGTGCAATTTGCTCCTGATTTTGAGGGTCAATGAGCACTGCACTTCCTTCAATCAATCCAACGACATCCCTTACTGGACCAATATCTGATGCAATAACAGGAACTCCAAATGCCATAGCTTCAATTAGCACTATCCCTTGAGTTTCGTAAAGTGTTGGGAAAACAAAAATACTCGCCTTTTTATATAACTCGTATATTTTCTGTCTTGGTAGGGGTCCAGTAAACTCTATATTTGAGGTCAGGTTGTTTTCCTTTATAAATTTCTGCAGTGAGTTAAAATAACCTTTTTCATCTACAGGTCCAGCGAAAATAAACATCGTATCAGGAACTTCTTTTAAAACACCTATAGATGCCCTTACTAAAGCTAACTGATTTTTTCTCCTGCAAATTCTTGCAGGGTACATCACAATATGTCTTTCTTCCCTGTTAGATTTATTATAATTAATATATTCCTTTATTTTTTCTACCTCTAACCCATAGTGTATCGAAGTAATTTTCAAAGAATTTAACCCAAAATGAGACACAAGTGTGTTCTTTACGCTTATAGTGGGGGTAAATATGTGGTCAATCCTCTTAAGTAGTATAGACTCTGCTATGTGCTTTATCCTGTTTAAAAGTGAGGGGTTGAGTATAAACTTAGTATTGTGAGTGGTATATAATATAACTATATGCCATTTGAAAATACTCTTTGCAATCAGTACAAACAAACCTGCAAATTGTGAGTGACTATGAATTATATCTACATGCTTCTCTTTTAATAAGTAGTATAATTTAGGTATTATACTACAGGCAAATGAGAGAACCTGTAATAATGGGTGAACATCACATAGGGAGGGTATCTTTACCTCACAGAAAACAATTCCTGTTTTTCCTCTATCTATACTCGTTTTTATATCGATTATATCAACACTATTTCCATATTTAACCAGCTTCTTAGAAAGTTCATATATCGCATTCTCTACGGCACCGACACCAATAGGTGGGATAGACATAATACCCGTACCAATATGGACAATATTCATTCCCATATTATCCTTATTTCATGTCACCTGTCCACCGATAGGTAGATAAAACACATGGTTCAATTTTTTAAATTCGTAGGGTAAGGCTTCCTGACTGCCGTCAGGCAAGTTAGCCTTGCAATAAGCAAACCTAAAGGTTTGCCCTACATATTTGAGATAATGAAACCTTCCTATAGCAGGATTCGCCCCACTTATATCCTCCTATGGTCATATGATACTATCTGATATATACAAGTTTAGATGTTTTAAGTTCGTCCTCTGTATCGAGAACAATAAAATAGACCCCATTTGCAACCTTGTTTCCGTTTTCACCTACTCCACTCCATTTTAATGTATAAGTTCCACCCTCTCTGGGTTCATCAAGAAGTGTCTTTACAGCTCTCCCACATACATCATACACCTTTATCTTCACATTTTTAATAGAGGATATTTGATACCTTATATCAACTATTCCTCTCATGGGATTAGGATAAGGTGGAAAAATACAGTCTATATACGGAAAGTCCATAGTAACTTCTGTAATTTCAGGTATAACAAATCCGTAAAGTCCTGTGTTCCATCTATCATGTCTTGCTGAGCCCCATTCAACACTATCTCCCTCAACCTCCCATACGTATAAATAAGTTCCCTGATAGTTAGTCACCAGGAGTTCATTCATACCGTCGTCATCTATATCATCAATCACAGGAGACCTCTTTATGTTATGGTATGTCTGTACTGGAAAGCCCGGCGTGAATGAACCATCTGCCTCTATAGAATAAACAGCGCCATCTGTTCCTCCAACAACCACCTCCATGTTACCATCACCATCAACATCGGCTATCAGGGGTGGAGATGCAGGGAGTGCATCTCTATGTCTCATCCTCAAGTGAACAGGCCAGCCTGAAAGTAACATTCCTTCTTTATTCCATGCAGTAACCTGATCAAAACACACCATTACTATATCAGGTTCGCCATTACCTGTTACATCACCCACTGCAATACCAGGTCCCTCAGATGGAGGAGGAGAATATTCCTGTGGCCATCCTGTTAGTGATCTGCCAAACCTATTCAAAACCCACAACTTTTCTTCTGTAGCTGTAATAATCTCAAGTCCATCCATCTGTAAGTCTATATCTGCGATTGACGGGTTCACTATGACATCAGCCTCAAGCCATACAGGAAAGCTGTCAATTACATCTCCTTCAGTATTCCATACATAAAGGCTGTCTCCACCTGCAATTATCTCAAGTGTGTCATCTCCATCTATATCGGCAATAGAAGGTGAAATGAAACTTGGGTTGACTCCAACATTAGAAAAAAGGTTCACACTCCCTGTATGCTCAATTAAATATATATTTCCAGAAAAGGTGAGAACAATAATCTCAAGAAATCCATTGCCATATATATCTTGCAGAACAGGTGAACCAATAAGGCCAACTCCTGCATCAGGTAGTAGTACAGGGAAACCCTGTTCAATCTGCCCCTCTCCATTAAAAACATATATTGAACAACATGAGGAAGCCCAAAATGGTGCAATTATAATCTCCTCCTCTCCGTCTGCATCAATATCTCCTACAGCTGACCTGCCCCATACAGGATATTCTAAATTAGCAAATTCTTCCTCATCTAAAAGCGTAGAGCCATCACAATGCCATCCATAAAGTCGACCATCATCACACCCACAAAAAACCTCTTTCCCGGTATGAGTTTTATCTATATCTGCGCAGACTACTACCCAGAAAGGCTTTTCCTTTGGTCCCTTCTTGGGCCATCCGGTTTTCATCACTGGATTTGTCTTGCCATAAATATGAGCTGATAGCCCACTTTCATTCATAAAGGAATCTATTGCACTTACTCTGTAGTAGTAACCTGTCCATGGTAAAAGACCCTGATCGAGTAACACGGAATTTTCACTCTGTATAATTGAGTTTAATTTTATATATCCAGTTTCTTCTACATCACTTCTGTAGATGTTGTATCCAATAGCATAATCTACAGGTTGCCAGAAAATTCTCATGCTTGTCTCACCTGGAAAGACATATAAACCCTCCGGAGGTAGTAAATTCCTTACTATAAAAGTATCCACCCATGTCCTGTCTAATCCATCTATCACCACAATACTAAAGACTGAATCACCTCCTGTATAGGAAAATGCATCTTCTATTAGAAGGAGTGTATCGGGTTCAATTAAATCGATATTATATATACTATCAATTATATTGCTGGAGCTCAATGTTGCTGTCAGACTCTCTGCCTCTCCAAATCCTGAATTCCTTAAAACAATTGATATAGAGAAGGTATCTGTTGATATTTCATTTATACTATGTCCATAGTGAAAAATCTCTGGATAATAAATATATAGTAGGGTAGAATCCCTTGAACTCAATGTGTCATTATAATAAATATTAAAGGCAAGATATACTGTAGGATCTTCCATTTCCTTATTTATAAGAATGGATGCAATAACTGTATCACTCTCACCTTGAGAGAGGTTCTTCATAATAAATAATGTATCTATCAGGTTGACGAGCGAGTCATTGGTATAACCTCTTGCAGATATATTCCAGGCATCTGAACCACCACTATTCATAAACTCACATAAAAACGAAATAGAATCACCTGAAGATAAAATCTCGGGCGAGAAATCCTTAATTATAATATAAGGCTGCTCAGGTTCTACATGCAGCTCACCCTCATAAGGTATATAATTATGTGCTGTCACAACAATCGATAGCATACCCTCTACCTCTGGTATCAGCTCAAATGAGGCAACGCCGCTTTCATCTGTATATGCAGTAGCATATACATTCTCGTTTGATACACATATATAGGCACCTGAAAAAGGAAATTCATCATCGGTTACACAAATATCAAATATCTGTTGTCCAACATCCACTGTGTCATCGTAGACTACAGATAATGTGTCGGGAAAATCCGTCCAGAGGTACATCTCAGGGTCTCCCAGATAATTAAGTGCATAGTTCTCCCATCTCCACCAGACCCCAGTTCCTCCAGTTATCTTGGATGCTGCATCTGCCTCTGCTGGAGAGAATAGAGAGTCGGTAAAAATAGCCTTAAAGAATGCTCTATTTATAGGTCTGGAACATTCGGGAAAGTCTGACCTTGTTGAGGCAATTATCCCAATTCCACCGCCAAGGTTACTCTCAATGTAATGCGCACAGAAGTTGTCTGAATCATAGGAATTTGTCCAACATGTTGTTAGATACATAAATCCAGATGGGTTTATCAGTGAATCCCAGTCACTTCTCCAGATAGGTGGCCATCTGGAGAGCATAACCCTTAGATCTTCGATGTACCCATGACATACAGCATACACCATATTATAACCGGTTACGACTGAATCCAGAAATTCCTCTCTTGTGGGATATCCATAATACTCATACATCTTACTAACAGTGAAATCATCTGGCAACTCATCTGCTATATCCTCACAGTGTTCCATCCCATCTAAACCCCATTCTCCATTACCTGAGAAGAGCTCTGAACCTACAAGCATAATCTTCTTCTGATAGCCATATAGGGGAGATTTTTCGTATAAAAGGAGTTTTTCAACAAGACTCTCTGCTCCTTCCCTGGTTTGTACAGGTAATCTTCCTATAAATACATCATATCCCATATCGACGTCATCCTCAGACTCGCCAAATATTCCATTGTCATTTGCATCCCAGTCTCCATCAAGGCAGGCATAATACATATCAGTTGGTATCAGTTCCCCTAAATTATACTCTGCCTGAATGAATGCATACCTCACTGGTATTATATTTATACCTCCCCCAATTACTATATAACATAACCCCCACTTCTGGTACGCATCCTTTATAAAGTTTCTTATCTTCTCAGATACATCACATCCTGTATAGTATGACTCGATCCATTCCAGAGTCCTAATGGTTGACCTTATTCCCTTTCTTGACTTCCAGTATATTAGCGGCATAAAAGATTCTTTCAGCGAATCGCTGGTTATAAGACATAGGTCTATCCTATCAGAGGTGTAACTTGGTAACTCTGTCTCGCTTTTCATTTTCAAAACTGAAAATCTTTCTTTACAATTCTTAGACCAATCACTCTCAAATATTGATAGAAACCTGTTAATTCTATCTCTTGTGTAAACGCTTCTTTCTGGAGAAACAATGTATACTGGTTTATAACTGAATGAGAAATCGATATTCTGAATAAATGAAATACTGCTGTCTTCAGGATGATAAAGCAGTGGGTGAACTGCTATAGTAACAATTCTTTCACCAAAATATACATCCTCCCTTTTTATCTCAACTATAGAAGACGGATATATATCTGTACATTCTAATGAAATAAATGGTCCCTCTTCATTGCCAAGCCTTTTATATGGTTGAAAGGGATAGGGTATGAACTTGCCATCGAGTGATATCATCATTATATTTTCCAATCTTACTTTAGAGATTGCCATGCCATGCGGCATGACAAAATGAAGAAGTCTTTCAGATAGTTCAGGTTGACCTACCTTCTCAGTTTTAGTACATCCACACATGGATATTCTATCGTAACAACCCTGCTTAAGGATTGTTAAATCTCCCATATCGAAGGTCAGAGTGGTAGTAAATAATGAAATCGTTATGAAGATGCTTGTCATAAAAAAGATTAGTTATTGGTTTACCCTGCCTGCCATATGTAATGTTTCACTTTATTACATTATGGCTTGTCCTGTAGCACAGTGTACAGGGTGAAATGCGAACTTGTGAGCTATTTCATCAGGGTCATTAGTTTACCCTATGAAATGTGAACTCGTGAGCTATTTCATTGGGGTCATTGGGCTATTCCCAACCTCCTTGGTAAATACATGGCAGCAAGGTCCACTGTTCTCTGACAGTTTAACCAACATCGATTACATCGGGTAAATGAACGAATCGCTTCTTTTGTCTTTCTATCTCTCCATATCTGTCCGAAACTTCTCTTATATAGATTACCAAGCTTTATTTTCCTTGCCTCACACAGTTCAACATCACCATTTGGTTTTATTACCGGTCTAACATATATACTAAGGCAGGGAAGGTTTAACCTCCTATTTGCCCATAGAGAATAAAGGCTGTAATAATCTGAAGTAAACATATCCGATACATCATAGAGTTCTAATACTTCTCTTTCTATACCGAAATATTCAACAAAAGAGAAGTATCCAACACTGAGTCCAATATTGTGACTCTTGGTAAAATCAAGTACAAACTCCAAGTCCTCTCTGGTGTTCCATTTACTTATTGTATATTCAATCTCAATACTGCTGAACTCCTTAATTTCATCAACTATTTTCTCGACGTTCCTAAATGTATCTATACCCCTAATATACTTGTTGGTTTCAGATTTTCCATCAAGTGAAACTGAGACATATTTCACCTTTTCGTCCTTTACAAGCGAAATCAGTTCATCTACTAAGATTCCGTTCGAAAAAACCCTTATATTTTTCCCTCTGAAAAGGGATACAATCTCTCTGCATTCAGGATGAAGGAGAAAATCACCACCTGTGATAATAAATTCCACATCATCTCCAATTTCATCATCCGCTAATAGCATTTCAATTATAGAATTATCCAGGTCAATTTTTTCTACCATTCTCCATATATTACAGGTCCTACATCTCGATGTACATCTATTAGTTATATATATAGGCATGGAGAGAATTCGTCTTCTCCTTATCGAATAAATAAGCCTTGAGAGGTTAAACGCTTTATTAAAAAATCTATCCATTTATAAAGCCAGATTAATATAAAATTCAGCTGTATTATAGTTATATTTAATGAACTTTTATGTAAATAATTATACCATATATAAAAAGAAATGTCAATAATTTATAAATAAAAGACTGACCAAACATTCTTCAAAGATTTCCTACCAGAGATTTTAAAATTTTATAATAGCAATCCTTCAAACCAAAATATCTTGTGATAGACCTTTTTCCAAAATCTATAAACACACCAGGTGCGTAATAAAAAAACCAGGAAAGAATTTTTGCAGGCATAAAATTCTTATGAAACTCCCTAAAATATGGGTCTGAAAATGGTTTTTGGAATTTTAGATGTTGTTCTATCATCTTACCTGCCACTAATGCTGAAAGAATTCCAGAGTATATACCTGCTGCAGTAATTGGTGAGGCAAAAGCTCCTGCATCACCAATCAGAATCATATTTTTCTTTATCCTTATCCCTTCTCTCCAAATCGGGTAGCGATAGTGGTATACCTTTCCACATGGTTCAATCTCTAATTCTTCTCTCAGTTTTATTGCCCACCTTTTAGGGTCCTTAAATCCTCCAGCGCCAAAAGCAACTGTGCTTTTCTTTGGCCAGAACCATGTATATCCTGCTCCAGGTCCAATTGAAACTATAAAATCTTCAGCGCGAAGGGGTAATTCCCATTCAACAGTTTCAATCCATCGAGGATATTGGATACCCATAGTTTTCCTCACTATGCTGAACGGTCCATCAGCACCTACAATAATTCTAGCTTCATATGTAGAATTACCTGTATGTACATAATTATCTTTGACCCGTCGAGCCATCTCAAAGACAACCTTGGCTCCAGCATCTGTTGCCATATTGAGCAGATAACAATCAAAATCTTCCCGTTTTACAGTAACGATTGGAGCAGCGAGTTTTAATTGCCAGCTTCTATTACCCTTTTTTAGAGTTAGATGGTCAAATCTACGCTCAAAAGGGAAATCACCTATCAGTTCACTCAGAATAAAGGGAATAGCTCCTGCACAGACCTTATACCTGGGGAATTTTCTCTTCTCAATTATCAGGACATCAAATCCTTTCGATGAAAGTAATCTACCCAATGTAGAACCTGAGGGTCCCCCACCAACAATTATCACATCATACATATAACCTTATTATATTATAAACAAATCGATTTATAAAAAAGTTACCAGGCAGGTTCCTATTTTTAAAGCTACATATTTCCTTTTTAAGTTCTTCGGTGAGCCTTCAGGAATATATGCACTCCGAATTGACCACTTTTTATATCGAAGTATAAACTCTCATTTATATGTCTTATGAATGGTATCCCAAGCGGTTTTGTATAAACTTTATCAACATTAAATCCAGCTTTTAAAAAGAGCGATAAAAGGCTTTTATGGTTGAACAACTGTATATGAAGAGGGTCGTATAGATAGTCATAGCCAGTAATAGCAGACTTAATTTTATGCAGAAATGCCCATCTATTGGGTGTAGAGACAACAATCCTCCCCTCCTTCTTGAGTAACCTCTTTATGCTGCGTAGTGTATTGAGAGGCTTGGGTAGATGTTCAACAACCTCTATCATTGTTACTGCATCATAGATATCCTTATCCATATCTTTCAGCTTTATATTTTTAAATGATATGTCTGGATAGTTTGAAGATGCTATTTTAAGTGCCTTTTCATTTATATCTATCCCCTCTGGAACTACTTCGTATTTCTTTTTCAGGAAATAACAGAACTCCCCTGTTCCACATCCTACATCAAGTATCCTCTCCCCCTTCTTTGGCGAAAGGATTGTAATAATCTCCCTAAACTCCCAATTATCGTAATCCTTAAGATGGAGTATGGCGTATCTATAGTCGTATTCACTCCATTTTTTCATAATACCAAACACAGATTATGAGCGAATGTTATGAGCGCAGCAATATCATTCTTTATTACCTAAAACAACCTTTATATCCTCTTTTGTTATCCCCATCATAATATAGAGTAAAAATGTATATATAACTGCACCAATGAACACAAGCAGAATAACATTTAACGACCTCAAGAAGTAAAGAACGGCACACATTATTGCTGAAGCAAAAATCGGCTTTCCAAAAAATGTAAACAACCTAAACTTCACTACTCTATGAAAAACACGATACATAAGGTAGAACATAATTAACTCAGCACATATAGTTGCTAAAGCCGCTCCTATTATACCAAGTCTTGGTATCATAATCACATTCAGAATTATATTCGACACAGTGCCTGTCACCATTGCTACTGCATATCTCTTCTCCTGTCCTGTGCCAATTAACCCCTGTGTGTATATACTTCCTATCGTAGTAATTGCCAGGGTCCATATAAGTATCTGGAGGACTGGAGTTGAGGATGTGTAACCTTGTCCAAATATAAACCTTATGATGGGCATTGCAAGCAAGGTCCCTCCGGCACATATTGGAATAACTACAGTTATAACTGCCCTGGCAGCCATAGAGAGTATCTCCTCAAGTTTCTTAATCGATTCCTTATAATATCTCGAAATAAGGGGAAGTATAACCATTGAAAAAACCCTATCCACAAGTAGAAGAAACATCAGAAGTTTATAGGCAACAGTATAAAGACCAGCATCCGTTGTGCCTTTTATAAATCCAAGCATAGTAATATCGAAGTTAAAATATATCTGAGTCATCACAGTTCCTATTCCTATAGGTAGAGCTTGTTTTAATAAACCCCAATTTTTAATTTCTAATTTCGAACCTCCAAACTGCAACTCTCCTCTTCTCCACACCCTAAAACCAAGATATAGAGCCGCCACTGCACTTCCAGTAAACCAGAGAATCGGTACAAGATATATATTACCTGTACTTCTGACAAATAAAAGCACCAGAAATAGATACGAACCATATGACATTATCATTGATATACCTATGTTTCTCATCTCCTCGATTCCTCGGAAAAACCACTCAAGGGATAATGCGTATGGAAAGACAGAAAGGCAATAGAGTATTATAAGCAGCCTCATATCCATCATGCCTTTGATAAGGAAGGTTAATATTGTAATAATTGTGAAGGCAATTGCTGCAAGTAAAAATTTTAAGGGGATTATTTTAGTTATGTAGTCTTTTGAAAGGAGGGGTGCCTTTGCAATCTCTCTTGTGCCAATAGTTGATAAACCGAGGTCAGTAAAAATGAGTGCATAACCGAGGAATGTGAAGGCAAAACTTAATGCACCAAATCCTGCGACTCCCAGCACCCTCGCAAGCCAGATTGTAGCAAAAAAACCCAGGAGACGAGATAAAACATCTCCAGAGAATACAAATAGAATGTTCTTTGCAATTCTTCTCACGGTTTTAATCTATATCCTCAAGCTTCTCAACATTCGTTATCTCTACATCTGGTAGAGTTCTTTTTATCAATCCTTTCAATACCTTGCCAGGACCCACCTCTACAAACCGACTCACACCGTATTCTTTCATCGCCGTAACACATTCTACCCATCTCACAGGTGAGACTATCTGTTTCTTGAGTGCATCTTCTATCTGATTTACATCTCTGGTTAATGCTCCGGTCACGTTCAAGGTAATAGGAACATTGGGTGTGTTAAATTTGAATTTGGTCAAAACCTTACCGAATTTTTCAAAGGCGGACTGCATAAGAGGAGAATGAAATGCACCTGAAACCTGCAGCTTGATAACTCTTTTTGCACCTGCCTTCAAAGCCCTGGCAGAAGCAATCTCAACTGCCTCCTTATTTCCCGATATCACAGTTTGTGCAGGAGAATTGTAATTCGCAATAATAACATTATCGACTTCATCTATTATTTCCTTTACCGCAGTTGTATTAAGTCCAATAATGGCACACATAGCACCAGAACTCTTCTTTCCAGCCTCTGACATAAGTTCTCCCCTGAATCTAACAATATGTAGTACATCATCAAATGAGAATACACCCGCAGCATAAAGCGCAGAATATTCTCCAAGTGAGTGTCCAGCAACACAGTCCGGATTTAAACCCTTTTCTTTGAGTAACTCAAAACATATAATGGAATGCATAAGTATGGCAACCTGGGCATTTTTGGATTCTTTTAGAATATCTTCAGGTCCACTAAAAAGTATGTCTTTTATGTCAAAACCGAGAACCTTCTTAGAACTCTTAAAGAAATATTTTGCCTTTTCACTGCCATCGTACAGGTCTTTTGCCATATCAACATACTGTGAACCCTGTCCCGGAAAGACAAATCCAATCATAAATCCTCCTTAAACGCAGATTACGCAGATATTTACTCTTATACGCTGATTACGCAGATACTTACTCTTATACGCTGATTACGCAGATAGTATCTTAAAAATTGTAATTAAAGAACTCACTTGGAAATACTTAATAAATCAATTAGTTTATAATTTAATAATTTCATTCTTGTGACAATCTCGTGAAATCCCTGCCCCGCCAAAGGCGGGGTGAATGGTTTGTTAGTAGATATATGATTGTTTTTCTAATCCGTGAAATCTGTGGCTTGTGCTAATCTGTGAAATCGGTGTTTACAATCGAAATCGCTCTCCTAAGTATATCCTTCTTGCTTCTTCATCATTTATCAGTTCTTCTGTTTTTCCAGATAGAAGTACTTTCCCATCATATATCACATAGGCACTGTCAGTTATCTCCAGTGTCTCTCTTACATTGTGGTCGGTTATAAGAACACCTATCCCCATCTCTCTGAGGTTCATTATGATATCCTGTAAATCACTCCTTGAAATTGGGTCAATACCTGTAAAAGGCTCGTCAAGAAGTAAAAAGACGGGTTTTGTAGCAAGTGCTCTTGCAATCTCGACCTTCCGCCTCTCTCCTCCAGATAATATAGATGCCTTACTCTTTCTTACTTTGTTCAGATTGAATTTATTTATAAGTTCGTCAGTCCTTTTTTTTCGCTCTTCCTTTGGCTCTCTCATTATCTCCAGTATAGCAAGTATATTCTCCTCTACAGTGAGCTTTCGGAATACAGATGCCTCTTGAGGCAGATAACTAATACCTCTTCTTGCCCTTAAGTGCATCGGCAGTCTCGTGACATCCTCTTCATCAATATATATCCTACCACTTTCCGGGGTAAGAAGTCCCACAATCATATAAAAGGTGGTGGTTTTGCCTGCTCCATTTGGACCAAGAAGGCCGACAACCTTACCATTCTTTACCTCTATAGTGACCTCGTTAACTACTTTCCTCCTGCTATAAACCTTTACAAGTTTTTCTGCTCTGAGTACAGCCATATATAATAATTAAAGTTATTAATAACATCCAGTAGTATTATACATTATATACAAACAAAAGTCAAGCAAAAAATTGGACGTCCCGCCATTGGCGGGATCCCGAAGAAAGCGGGACAGATTCACCCTGTTAAATAACTACAATGGTAAATGTTAAAAATAACTAATAGCTGGATATTTAACACAGTAACCGCTGATTACTCCTAATTTCTTTATTTTTGTAATTGAAAAACATTTGATACCAAAAAAATGCTTATACTAAGCTGTATCCTCGTTTCATGTTTATCATCTTTATTCCTTTTACCCCGCCAAAGGTGGGGAAACGAAGCTTCCCAGAATTCGTATCCATACGACCCTACGGCTCGTTCACAGAATCCGTATGGATGTGAGATCCTTACAATCTACCTAAAAAACATCATAGTAATTAGATTTGTATAATACTATTTTTAACCAGTTAGTGTTAAAAATTTTATAAATACCAATTCCTTTTGAAATCCATTTAATCCCTGCCTACCGGCAGGCAGGCGTTGACCTGATTTTTTTCTTGAAGGTTATTAAAGGGATTTTTTAAAACCTTTTTTTTATATTCATATATAAGTATAAATTATTCTAGATTTTAGATTTTGGCTTTTTTACTTTATATTTATCTGTGTTTTTCTGCGTTTACACCGTTAAATAGAACTGTTTCAAGAACGCTCTGATATTTATCGTTACATTATTTAACGAGGTGAATCTGTCCCGCTTTCTTCGGGATCCCGCCAAAGGCGGGACGTCCAATTTTTTTCTTGACAATTACAAATTTATGTGGTAAAATAGACAACCATGATTGATGGTGTAACTATAAAGAGATTAAGGGTAATTCCCGATGACAGAGGGAGGCTGATGGAGATATTACGAAATGATGACGACCTATTTGAAAAATTTGGTCAGGTCTATATCACTACAGCCTATCCTGGTGTGGTAAAGGCATGGCATTATCATAAAATTCAGTCAGATAATATGTCTGTAATAAATGGAATGATGAAAGTAGTGCTTTATGATGGGAGGGAAAACTCAAAGACCAAAGGTGAAATAAATGAGTTCTTTTGCGGCAATCACAATCCCATATTAATCCATATACCTCCTCTTGTATATCATGGTTTCAAGTGTATATCTCAACAAGAGGCAATTGTAGTAAATATACCTACAGAAAAATACAATTACGATAATCCTGACGAGTACAGATTAGACCCATTTAGCAACGACATACCTTATGATTGGGAGAGGAAGAATTGTTAGTTGGTTAGTTAGTTGGATAGTTGGTTAGTTAGTTGGTTGGTTAGATTGAGGCATAAATATGGGATTTGAGGGAACTGAAAATTTAAGGATACTTAAGGAAGCAGAAGATATTGCAGATGAGATATGGGATGAGATTATAAAGTGGGATTACTTTGCAAAGAATACCGTAGGTAAACAGCTTGTAAAATCCGCAGATTCAGTAGGTGCAAACATTGCAGAAAGTCAAGGTAGGTTTATGCCTGGTGATGTAATTCATTTTCTTCATATTTCAAGAGGCTCCTTACAAGAAGCAAAATTCTGGTTAAGAAGATCCACGAGGAGAAAGTTAATGTCTGAAGATAAGTACAAGTATTTTCAAGATAAGTATGACAACCTATTACCACAATTGAATGCATATACTACAACTCAGAAGCAAAGAAAGAAAAAAACTTAAAAATCTAACAAACTTACAAACTAACAAACTTACAAACTAATATGAATCTACTCGTTACAGGTGGGGCAGGATTTATAGGAAGCAATTTTGTTAAGAAGGTGCTATTAAGGAGTCCGTCAGCTGACGGATACAAGGTTACTGTATTAGATGCCCTTACTTATGCAGGCAATAAGAAGAACTTCCCGGAAAACTTTTGGAAAAACCCGAATTTCAAGTTTATTGAAGGCAATATCTTAGACAGGGACCTTGTGGATAGAACTATGGCTTCACATGATTCTGTAGTCAACTTTGCTGCATATACTCATATAGACCGCTCTATCAACTTGTCTGACCCATTTATTGATACTGATTTCAAAGGAACCCACATACTACTTGAGGCAGCGAGAAAGAGCGGCATAGAAAGGTTTGTACATATCTCAACATCAGAGGTCTACGGAAGTGCAATGTATACACCCATGGATGAAGAGCACCCAATAAGACCACAGAGTCCATATGCTGCAGCAAAGGCTGGTGCTGATAGATTGGTATACTCTTATTTCATAACATATAATCTACCCTGTGTGGTAATAAGACCTTTTAACAACTATGGCTATAATCAGTATCCAGAAAAACTTATACCCTATTTCATAATAAATGCAATTAAAGGAATGCATCTTCCTGTATATGGCACAGGGGAAAACTCAAGAGATTGGCTGTGGGTGGAAGATTGTGTGGATGGAATAATCAGAGCCTTAGATGTAGATATTGAGAAAATTAATGGAGAGGTAATAAATCTTGGGACAGGCCTGGATTTCTCTGTAAATTATATTGCAGAAAAGATCATAGACTTTCTTGGTAAGGATAGATCGTTAATTGAAACAGTTGGTGAAAGACCCGGGCATGTTAAGAGACTTATCACATCATATGAGAAGGCGAAAAGAATTTTAGGCTGGCAGCCTGTAATGAAGTTTGAGGAGGGATTAATTAAAACGATTGAATGGTACACAAAAAATAGGACATGGTGGGAGGAAATAATGGCAAAGGAAGAATTTAAAAGTTTTGAGAGAAAATGGTACGCATTTATGAAGGAGTCTATGTGAATTTTTTATTAATTTTTTCAATCGTATGTATAACAAGTGTGCATGACTATATCATTTTAGTGGGAGATAAGCTCCAGATAAGTGTATACGGAAGTGTAAGTTTCTCATATCAACAAACTGTAACACCATCTGGAGAGATATATATCCAGTATGTTTCCATCCCACCAAGCGAAGAAGCCCCATTCTTTGCATGGGAGGTGCTGGATGTTATGAACATAAAGGGAATGACTATAACAAAAGCCACGTCTATCGTCGAAGAAAGATTTAATAAATATTTTAAAAATGTAAAGGTGAATCTGTCAGTAATCGCCTTTCGCGACAAAGTTTTTTTAACTGGGGCAGTTACTAAACCAGGTTCTTACCCATTCATACCAGGCCTTACAGTCAGCGAATACATAGAATGTGCAGGAGGAATACAACCATATGGGGACTTATCTAAAATAACTATAAAGAAATATGATTCAACAATTGATGCCTCATCCGGGTCAATGGTAGAACAAAATTGGAATATATATATACCAAAGGCATATGTTTATGTAAAAGGTATGGTCACAATACCAGGAGCACATCATTTTAATCCTGACCTAAATGGGCTGGATTATATAGGACTATCAGGAGGCCCAACTGACAGAGCAAATATAAAAAAAGCATATATAATTACAACAAACGGGGAAAGACTTCCCATTGAAAATAATCCACCAATGTATAGTACAATTGTAATTCCTGAAGTGTCTTTGAAATGGTGGCAGGATCACTTAACAATAGTTTCTATAATCACAACTGTATTGGTTACGTTGCTTACTATAACAAAATAGTAATTAAGTATCCCTGCTTCACATAAGAAAAAAATAATAACTCAATAATCTAATGAACCAATAACCAATATAAAATGAATAAAAACCCAGGCGTAAGAGATTATGTGGCTGTAATAGTCAGGTGGAGAAACATTGTGTTCTTCAATATCATTACTATTACCCTTATTGCTGTAATAGTGTCTTTAGTAGTTCCTCAAAGATATACCTCTACTGGAAAACTATTTCCCCCACTCCTCACGGGTCAAAATATTGGTATTTCTCAGTTCACAGCAATGTTATCAGGCTTTGGTCTACCTACTGGTATAGGTGCAACCCCTTCAGATCTATTTGCTGCATTATTAAAGTCAAGAAGTGTTATTGACAGCGTAATAGAGGAGCATGGACTAAAGAAATACTATGAGGCAAAAATTATGTTAGAAACAAGAGAAACACTTCTTAATTCAACAGATATTTCAGTCTCTCCAGAAGGTATAATTACGATCTCTGTAACAGATAGAGACCCTGAAATGGCTTCAAAAATTGTAAACTCGTACATTAAATCTCTTGATGCAATCAATAAAGAGACAAGCATGACAGTTGGTAAAAGGAATCGTATATTCCTTGAAGAGAGAATAAAAGAGATTAATGCTAAATTGAAGAGTTCTGAGGACTCATTGAAAGAATTTCAGGAAAGACATCATATCATCTCACTTCCTGATGAATTAACACAAGCAGTAACAGTTCTAAGCACACTTCTTGCCCAGAAAATAAATAAAGAGATAGAACTGGGAATGATAAGAATGTTTGCAACAGAAGAAAACCCTCAGGTCTTAAGGAAAAAAAAGGAGCTTTCACTAATAGAAGAACAAATAAATGATATTGGTTACGATGCCAATTTAGATGAATTTGGCGTTGGTTTTTCTATCCCACTTCAAAACGTACCTGAGACTTGTTTAAAACTTGCACGATTTATGAGAAGTGTGGAGGTGAAACAAAAGGTTTTCATCGTGCTTACAGAGCAATATGAACATGCAAAAATTCAGGAACTGAGAGACACACCAACTGTCGAGATACTTGATATACCGGAACCTCCTGAGAAGAGGAGTTTCCCGAAAAGAAAGAGGATAGTTGCCGCCGCTTTTGTTTTAAGTCTTTTTGTTGGTATAGGATTGGCATTCTTCTTTGATTATACAGAGAGGATAAAGGATACAGAAGAGGGCGGAAAATGGAATGAAATAGCAAATGATTTAAATAAGGGTATTTTTAAAAAATAAAGTTCTTTTTCTGTTTCTTTGAATTTACAGAATTTTAAACAGGAGGCTATGTGGAGGAGTTGACCATCAAACAACTTGTTGAATCTGGCGTTCACTTCGGACATAGGAAAGACAAGTGGAACCCCAAAATGCAAGATTTCATTCTAACTGAGAGGAAAGGTATTCACGTTATAGACCTAAAAAAAACCTTAGAATATCTTGTTAAGGCTTGTGATTCCATCAAATCAAATATAATTGAAGGTAAGACTATACTTTTTGTGGGAACAAAAAAACAGGCAAAGGATATTATAAAAGAAGAGGCTGAAAGAGTAGAAGTGTACTATGTATCTGAAAGATGGCTTGGGGGTACACTAACAAATTTTTCTACTATTAGAATGGCAGTAAATAAGATGAAGGACCTTGAAGAAAAATTCGATAAACAGGAGTTTGGAGACCTGACAAAAAAGGAGATACTTACTCTCAAAAGGGAGCTTCATAAATTAGAAAGGAACCTGCGTGGGATAAAAGATATGGATAATCTGCCAGATATGATATATATATGTGACATTAAAAAAGAGAAAAACGCATTGAATGAGGCAAATAAGCTTGAAATACCTGTTGTGGGAGTAGTAGATACAAATGTTGATCCAACTTTCGTAGATTATCCAATCCCAGCAAATGATGATGCAATAAAATCTATTACAATAATAACAAAAACATTGGCTAATGCAGTTCTTGAGGGAAGAAAGGCACGAGAGGATCAAGAAAGTAAAGAAGAGGTAAATAAAACAGATCAAAAGTAACTTTTTTACCCTCCATTTAAAAACCTCTAAATCAAAATTTGAAAAATTTTTTCTATCCGTTTAACTATTATTTCGCAATTTTCTATCACAAATGAAGGAGGAAGAAGTGAAGGTTTCAAGGAACGCAATAATGGAATTAAAAGAAAGAACTGGCGCAGGAGTTATGGACTGTAAAAACGTTCTTGTCGAGACCAATAATGATATCGAAAAGGCAGTAGAACTACTACGTAAGAAAGGTATTGCCCAATCAGAAAAAAAGATGGAAAGAAAAACAGAACAGGGTTTAGTTGATGCTTATATTCATCCCGGTGCAAGGCTCGGTGTCCTTGTTGAAGTCTCCTGTGAATCTGATTTTGTTGCAAGAACTCCCGAGTTCCAGAGACTTGTTAGAGACATTGCCATGCAGGTTGCTGCATCCAATCCTGGCTGGATAGAGAGAAAGGATGTTCCCGAAGATGTTGTTGAGAGAGAGAAATCTATATTCGAATCTCAGGCAAAAGAGATGGGAAAGCCTGAGAAGATTATACACAGGATTGTAGAGGGTAAAATAGAAAATTTTTACAAAGATTCCTGTTTACTCGAACAATCGTTCATAAAAAATACTGATATCTCTATTCATGACCTTATCAAGGAACATATATCAAAGTTCAGTGAAAACATAAGAGTTAAGAGATTTTCAAGATTTAAAGTTGGTGGATAAAAAAATATGAAAAGGGTTATATTAAAACTATCTGGTGAGATATTTCAAGGAGAAAAAGAGTTTGGTATTGACCCAATGCAACTGAAAAAGCTTGCAGAGGAGATAATACACGTTTATAAAAAAGGAATAGAACTTGGTATTGTTGTTGGAGGTGGTAACTTCATAAGGGGTACAAGCAACAATCTACACGGTATCGATAGGGTCACATCTGACTATTTAGGAATGCTTGGCACACTAATGAACGCCATAGCTTTACAGAACGTGTTAGAAAGTCTTGGTGTAACAACTCGTCTACAATCTGGTATAGAAGTAAAAAGCCTGGCCGAACCGTTCATCAGAAGAAGAGCAATTAGACATATAGAGAAGGGCAGGATTCTTCTGTTTGCCTGTGGCACAGGCAGTCCGTATTTTACAACAGATACAGCTTCAGTACTTAGAGCTATTGAAATAGGGGCAGATTCTATTATTAAGGGTACAAAAGTTGATGGAGTCTATGATAAAGACCCTATGAAATATCCTAAAGCCAGGAGATATGAAAAAATTAGTTACGATGAGTTTATCAAAAACGATCTTCGAGTAATGGATATGACATCAATTACTCTGGCAAAGGATGAAAAAATCCCCATTATAGTTTTTAATATTACCAAGCCTGGTGGTTTTGAAAGGGTAGTGGGTGGTGAAAAAATCGGAACAGTTATTTGCAGTCAATAATTACAAACGACTGGGTTTTTAAATTTCAAATCTTTAATGATTTAACTATTCCCTCTTAATATTACCGATACTGTGAAAAATAATATGAAAGAATATGACAAACCACACCTGCCTGCCGGTAGGCAGGGAGGAGAGGAATATAAATCTTTTATAACCCCTTAATACTAAAGATTCTCTGTGGTTAGATTTTACACACTACCATATTACCAACAAGGAGGTTTATGCATAATAAAGTATACATTGAGACAGAGAAAAAGATGAAAAAGACCGTTGAGATTCTAAGGAATGAGTTGGTGAAGATTCGTACGGGTAGAGCCAATCCCGGTCTTGTTGAGGACATCAAGGTCGAATCCTATGGAACACAAGTTCCTCTATCTCAATTAACAAGTATAACAGTACCTGAACCAAGGCAGCTTTTAATAAGACCCTGGGATAAAAATTTGCTTCCAGATATAGAAAAGGCAATCCAAAAATCAGGTTTGGGACTTACACCCACCTCGGATGGTGTGGTCATCAGATTAAACCTTCCACCACTAACAGAGGAAAACCGTCAGAATATCTCTAAACTTGTTCATAAGATAGGCGAGGAGAACAAAATTGCTATTCGTAATATAAGGAGACAGTCAATAGAAACTATAAAACAAACGAAAGATGACAAAGAGATATCAGAGGACGATGAGAAGAAAATGGAGAAAGAGATACAAAAACTAACAGATATTTATGTCGAAGAAATAGACAATATATTAATGAGCAAGGATAAAGAGATATTGGAGAGTTAATGAGGCTCAGTCGCAATAATTTAAATATCGGAAAAGAGAAGCTGCCACGTCACATCGCTATAATAATGGACGGAAATGGAAGATGGGCAAAGAGACGAAAACTACCAAGAATCGAGGGTCACAGACAGGGAGTCAAACGCACAAGACAAATAGTAGAGACTTGTGGAAAGCTGGATATTGATTATCTTACAATATTTTCTTTCTCGATAGAAAACTGGTCACGCCCCATAGAAGAGGTCAATTTTCTGATGAATCTCTTTGAAGAAACAATAAAACTACAGGTGCCTGACCTTCTCAAGAATAATGTAAGAATGAGATTCATTGGAAGGTTTGATAATATACCCGAACATGTTATGAAGACAATTAAATGGGGAGAGGCAAAGACTAAGGGCTGCACCGGATTAAAACTCATAGTTGCCATATCATATGGTGGAATGTCCGAGGTTGTTGACGCAGTTAAAAAAATAATCGATAAGGGCATACCATCTCACGAAATAGACGAGAAATCATTTCACAAATTTCTATATACTCCTGATGTTCCATTCCCTGATCTTCTCATCCGCACTTCTGGTGAGTACAGGTTGTCCAATTTTCTTATATATCAAACAGCTTACTCGGAACTCTGGATTACAAAGACCCTGTGGCCAGATTTTACCCCATCCCTTCTCTTGAAGGCAATCTCGGATTATCAGAACAGAGAGAGACGATTCGGAGGAGTATGAAAAACAATCTATTCTACAGGATAATAACCTCTTTGTTATTTATTCCTGCACTCGTATATATAGCAAGAGAAGGCAACATTCCTTTTTTAATATTAATTGAATTTGGAATATTATTATCAAGTTATGAGTTTTTCACTATTCTTGAAATAAAGGGTCTTAATCCACATAAGATCCTTGGTATTATAGCAGCGGTTTTACTTGGACTGAACGCATACTTTGCCAGTTATTTTTTCACCCTGGCAACTCTTACAATTCTCTTTATTCTACTATCGATACCTGAACTAACAAGGACAGATCCTGATAGGGCAATATATCATATATCTACCACCTTCTTCGGTGTAATATATACAGGATGGCTTTTCTCCCATCTAATACTTCTCAGGGAGTTTCCCGTTCATAAGGGGGGAGATTATAGCCTTGGTCTATCTTATGCAATGCTACCATTTGTTATAGCCTGGACAGGTGACACTTTTGCATTTGTTATTGGCAGCAAACTCGGAAGACACAAGCTGTTGAAAAGGGTAAGTCCTTCAAAATCATGGGAGGGTACTATTGGAGGTGGTCTGGCCTCTATAGCAGCACTATTTGTAATGCGGACATTTTATGCACAATATCTAACTGTCTTTGATACGATTGTTTTAGGTATTTTAGGTTACTCCAGCGCCGTAGTTGGAGATCTTATAGAATCCCTACTAAAGAGGGATGCAAAACTCAAGGATGTTTCAAGTTCAATTCCTGGGCATGGAGGTGTACTTGACAGATTTGATTCCATTTTATTTACTGCCCCATTAGTATATTATTATCTTCAATTGTTTGTTCTATAAATCTTTTATATGATTAGAAAAATTTTATTATAAAAAAACCCTTATTTGATAGGATGAGATTGCCACGCTCTCCGTCAAACGACGGACTCGCAATGACAGGTACCTGGGATGAAATTGCCGTGTCATGATTAATTTCGGGACTTAAAATGACTTATTCCTTTTAGTTATTTTCTTAAATTAATTAAAAAGTATGTATAAAATCGCAATACTTGGGTCCACCGGGTCTATTGGTACCCTAACACTTGAGGTCATATCACATCTTGGGAGAGATTTTAAGGTTACCGCCTTATCAACAAACTCTAATATAGAGCTGCTTCAGGAGCAAATTAACAGGTTTTCTCCTGAGGTGGTCTGTATATGTAATGAATCTGACTTTAGAACCACAAGAATCAGAGGTGTTAGATTGCTTACAGGAAGAGATGGCCTTGCTGAAATTGCATCTGGAGAGTCTGATATTATAGTTAATGCTCTTGTTGGAGCTGTAGGTATTTATCCTACAATAACGGCTCTTGAGTCTAAAAAACGGGTGTGTCTGGCAAATAAGGAAACCCTTGTATCATTTGGAGACATCGTAATGGATACTGCAAGGAAATATGGTGGAGAGATATTACCTATAGATTCTGAGCATTCTGCTATACATCAGTGCATCCAGACGGATAAAAGAAAGGTTGCTGAGATTATTCTTACTGCATCCGGAGGACCATTCAGGCAGTCAGTTATAAATGAAAGCATAACACCAGAGGATACCCTGGCACATCCTGTTTGGAAAATGGGTAAAAAGGTGACAGTGGATTCAGCTACTCTCATGAATAAGGGTTTGGAGGTAATAGAGGCAATAAAACTTTTTAAAATAGCACCTGAAAACATCAGTGTTTTAATACATCCACAATCAATAATTCACTCCATGATCAGATTCGCCGATAATTCAATTCTGGCACAGCTTTCTTTGCCTGATATGAGACTTCCTATCCAGTATGCACTAACATACCCGGAGAGGTTTCCTTCTTTAGTTGAACCTCTCAATCTGGCAAAGGTGAAAACCCTCGAATTTGAGCCTCCTGATAAAGAAAAATTTCCGTGTCTTTCTTTAGCATACAGGGCAATTTCTGAAGGTGGAACTATGCCAGCTGTTCTATCTGCATCAGACGAAGTCTGTGTTAATTCTTTTCTAATAAAAAAAATAACACTGCCAGATATTTCAAAGATAATTACTCAGGTAATGGACAGACATAATGTTATGAACATTCCAACCTTTAAGGAGATAGAAGAGGCTGACAGGTGGGCACGGGGAGAAACACTGAAGGTCATAGAGAGTTTAAATCAATAACAATCATTATATAATATGGCTATTCTATTAAATATTGTAGGCGCTATAATTGCACTTTCTATAATTATTGTGTCGCATGAATTCGGACACTTTCTGGCTGCAAAGCGTTCAGGAATCGGTGTACCAGAGTTTTCTATGGGATTTGGTCCCAGGCTCTTTGGTTGGGAAAGAGGTGAAACTAAATATAGTTTACGACTTATACCATTTGGAGGTTATATAAAAATGGCAGGAGAGCAGCCTGTGACAACAACAGGTAGTGATAGGGAGTTTCTATCGAAACCACCAATAATAAGGACAATAGTCATATTTCTGGGTCCTTTCTTTAACTTTATACTTGCAGTAGTATTATTCTCCTTCATAAATCTCTTCTTTGGAATTGGAACAATTGGTAATACAGTCATAAATGATGCTCCAAAAGTTACAGGGTTAGAAAAGTATGATAGAATATTATCCATAAATAAGGTACCAGTATCTGACTGGTGGGAAATAGAAAAGGCTGTGAAGAGAAACTATGAAAATACAATAACACTTCTCAGAGATGGTGACACCCTTACTTACACTGCAGCAGATACATATCTCGATAGTGTAGTTCCTCTCGTGCCGTCAAATCTGGGGGACATCGAAAGGAATGGTCCTGCCTACAGGTCTGGTCTTAGAAAAGAAGATAGAGTAATACAGATTAGCGATGTAGAGATTTCCGACTGGCAGACCATGGTAAATATAATTCGGGAAAGTCCTGGTGATACTCTTGTAGTAGTATTTGTAAGATCATCAGATACACTCACGACAACGGTAGTACCAGAGGGTCGAGAAGCGATGATTGGTGACGAAGTAAAAAAAATAGGAATGATAGGCGTAGCAGTACATATGAAGAGAAAGAATTTAGGATTATACTCCTTCTATCAGGGTCTAAAGGATACAGGTGCAATAATATGGCTTACTGTTTCATTCCTGAAGCAACTTTTCACCGGCGAGATGTCTCCAAAACAACTTGGAGGCCCGTTGGCTATAATACAGTTTGCCGGACAAACTCTATCCTGGGGAATTCCTTCTTTTCTCTCATTTATTGCCTTTCTTTCCTGTCAGCTTGGGATTCTGAATCTCCTCCCATTTCCACCCCTTGATGGTGGTAATCTTCTGCTAATCCTTATTGAGAAAATAACTCGAAAACGTCCATCAGAAAAAATTTCCTTAATCATTCAGATGGTCGGCTTTGCGCTTTTACTATTATTCATGTTGTATGTTACGATGAATGATATAACAAGGTTTTTCAGACGCTAACCTTTAGATTTTATTCTAAACGCCTTTCTGCTGCTTCTTGATTTTTTCCTAACACCCTCATATACTGGTATCGAATAGATAATAGTACCAAGTCCTTTCTTAAGTTCATCGAGCTCCCTCTTGTGTTCTATAAAAACTACACTATCAGGATTTATAAGTTTTATTTTTGACCTTTTGAAATTGAGGTCTCTGATATATCCAGAGGTATCAATTATAAGCAAATCAACCTGTGGGACCTTCTTCTTAAACCATTCAATTCCTGTAAGTATCCTCCCTTCACATCCACTGGGTGAAAGACTAAAAACAGGAAAGGTTAACAAAGGACTTATCTGCTCAAGCCTTCGTATCCTTTTATCTGCTACACCAAAACCGAGTGTTCCTGGGGGACCTATATGAGATTGACCAGGGTCCAGATCCAACACTCCAACCGCCAAACCTTTCTTTATTCCAATATTTACCAGTTCCTTGGCAAATTCTGTCTTGCCTGTATCTCTCCCACCAACAATCATAATTTTTCCCTTCCTCACTATTACATCTCTAACTGGCTGCCATCTCTTCCTTATTATTTCGGGATATCTATACCATTCGGAGATAAACACCTGTGTTTTAATATCCCCAGGATAGCCCGAACCAAAATCCCCATATATACTGTGTAAACTGCTTATCAATCTGTCCCTTTCCACCTTTGCGAGTATAGATGCAGCACTGACACAGGGAAAAATATCATCTGCATGACTTTTCGCTACTATTGGTATATCCTTCTGGATTGCCTTCCTTAACCTATCTACGAATTTATATCTTGAGTTTTCTGCCACAGGTACATCCAAAAATACAGTTTCTGCGTCAGCTTCCCTTATTATTGAGGCAGCAGCTTCCAATTCAAGTGTGTTGAGATTCTTTCTATCAATAAGAGACACTGAAATTTCCGCTATCCAGTATCTCATTACGCTCTCTTTAATCTGAGGCTCAAGCAATTCCCGTCTTCTTGAGGATAATTTCTTTGAATCTCGAACTCCTAAGCTTTTAAGTCTATCTTCTGTCATATCATCATACAAAACACCTGCCATAATCATTGGACCTATAGCTGGTCCTCTGCCTGCCTCATCTATTCCAATAATTTTCATGATAATTAATAATGTCTGATTGAATTACAACTTTTCTATTATCATATGTTCCTTGGGCAATGGTTCTCTACCAAATTTGAAAGCTGAGAGGATTGATTCTTTAACTATTTTAATTCGTTCCCTTATCTTATCTTTATTTTTCAAATCCCCACAAACATCCTCCTTCCAGTAAATAGAGGCAAGTATATCCCCTTTTTCAATCCAATCTCCTACCTTCTTCTGAAATATAATCCCCTCAGACAATTCCTCGGTTGTCACAGCAATTCTTCCTATCCCCTCTGTATCCATATCTACTATATAGGCACCCCTATTTGCTAAAATATCCTCTCTGGTACAATCTTCAAGCAGTTTTTCCGGGATATCAATATATGAAACATCTCCTCTCTGAAATTCCACAAACTCCTTGAATTTCTTTAGTGCACTTCCATCTCTTATCTTCTCTACAAGTTTAATATCTTTTAAACCAGCAAGGTCAACTATTGCCTGTGACAATGTTAGTGTAACATCCATTAAATCAGAAGGATATTCCTCTCCTCTGAGAACTCTAATTGCCTCGTATACCTCAACACCTGAACCGACTGCTTTTCCAAGAGGTATATTCATATTGGTTAATAATGAATTTATCTTTATCCCCATCCTTCTGGCAACATCCATAATTGATTCGGCAAGCCTGAGGGCGTTATCTCTTGTCTTCATAAATGCACCCTTACCTACCTTTATGTCCATAACAAGACCATCAATATCCTCTGACAGCTTCTTGGAGAGTATACTTGATGTTATCAGTGGAATGGATCCCACCGTTCCAGTCTTATCTCTAAGTGAGTAAAACTTCTTATCTGCTGGAGCAATTCTTTCTGTCTGTCCTGCAATGACCATACCTATATCTCTTATTCCTTTCTCTATTTCCTCATTAGATAGATAAACCTGCATTTTGGGTATCGACTCGAGCTTGTTCAGGGTACCACCAGTATGTCCCAGAGACCTTCCCGAGAGCATGGGAACTGCAATACCACAGGATGATATGAGAGGTGCAAGAAGAAGAGAAACCTTATCTCCAACACCACCAGTGGAGTGTTTATCAAACTTTTGTCGAGAAATACGTAAGTTAAGTTTCTCGCCACTTTCTATCATACTCTTGGTAAGAGCAAAGGTCTCCTCTACATCCATATCATTCAGAAAAATCGCCATCAGGAGTGCCGAGGTCATATAATCGGGTATCTCTCCATTTACAACACCTTTTACAAACCAATCAATATCGTCTGAAGAAAGTGCTTTTGAATCCCTCTTTCTGGCTATTATATCCAGGGTATACCTTTCACTATCCATAATATCTCCTTAAATACTGAAAAGGTAGTGTGCAAAATCTAACCACAGACCTACCTATCCCATCCTCTTCCTTTTAATATGAGATTGCTTCATCCCGACTCCCGTCTGAATTCGCAAAGGCGGCTTTCTGTTTTTGTCATTGCGAGTCCGTCGCACTTCTTGACGGATAGCGTGGCAATCTCATTTGTCTATAACTATCTATACTTAAATGCGATTGCTTCGCCTGCCTGCCGGCAGGCAGGTCGTCCGTCAATCGACGGACTCCTCGCAATGACAAGAAAGAGAATGTAAAAATGAGATTGTATCATCCCTTATCTCCTCATATTATCTATAATCAAAACAGCACCAGCAATAGCAAATATTATATTTGGAAACCAGCTTCCAAGTGTTGGTGAAATTATACTCGCTCTACCGAACGCCCTGCCAAGTTGTGTAAACCCCCAGTATAAAAAACTTGAGAACATTGCTATTGCAAATCCAAGAATAAAACCGCTTGTCCTGACTCTTCCCGCAAGAGGTACACCAATAAGTATTATTATAAGATTTATGAACTGGTATGATATCATATAATATAAGTCAGAGAGTTCTCCGGTAACATCGTAGCCACCTCTCTTTCTGAAATCTATGTATCTCTTAAGTTCTAAATAATTCATTGTCACTGGTTTTTTTCTCTCCTGTAAAAGCATTTTTACTCCCTCTCTCAACCAATCAACCTCAAGGGTATCAAATTCCTGAGCCACCTCTAT
>JAGMCL010000117.1 GCA_023129165.1 Caldifarciminota bacterium
AATAGATATTGCTATTATAGATCCTCCAAGGGATGGTGTTTCAAAACGCACAATGAAACATTTATTATATCTTAAGATTCCAAAATTACTTTATGTTTCATGCAATCCTACAACGCTTGCAAGGGATACATCAATACTAATCGAAAATGGCTATAAGATACAATGTGTTCAACCTATTGATATGTTCCCACATACCTTTCATATTGAGGTAATTACCTTGTTTTCCCTATGATTCAAAATCTTTATAGAAGGGGAGAAATAAAGGAAAATTTAACACAATAAAATTTCCTCATCTTCAGGTATCCAGGCAGGGTCAACTATACATAAAATTTTCAGGTCATTCTTCCCTGTATTTCTAATATATTGCACTGAATTCGGTGGAATATAGATAACCTGTCCATAATGAACTTCTGCTGATTCATTTTCAATAAATATTATCCCCTGTCCCTCTAATATGTAATAAACCTCCGAGGTCTTCAGAGTGTGTTGTTTTGATGTCTTACCTGGTTTTACAACTGCGTGTGCTAAGCTGTAATGAATTTTCAAATCTTCTTTTTCTGGATGTAGAAGTTCTCGGAGAATTGTATTATCTCCAGCTATAAATTCCTTAGAGTTTTTAAGGTCTTTTATAAACATAGGTTCACCTCATCTTAACCTTCTCTTCA
Source organism: Caldifarciminota bacterium (assembly GCA_023129165.1). Lineage (GTDB taxonomy): Bacteria > Hydrothermota > UBA3073 > UBA3073 > UBA3073 > JAGMCL01. Next base: position 666 of record JAGMCL010000117.1, read on the forward strand.
AAAAAATTATTGATTCTTTTAAGGGCTTCTTTTATATTCTCTTCAGAATTGGAATAGGTAAATCTAAGGTAACCTTCGCCAAACTTGCCAAATGCAGTTCCAGGAAGACAGGCAACCCCAGTTTCATTTAATAGCTTGACGGAAAGGTCTTTTGATGAAATTTTTATATCTTTATGACTGGGAAAGACATAGAAGGCACCCTTTGGCAGGATACAATTTAAACCAGGAATTCGATTCAATCCATCAACTATCAAATCCCGACGTCTCCTGAAAATTTCCAGCCTTTCTTTTACACCTTCCTGAGGACCTTCCAGTGCTTCAATACCTGCCATTTGCACAAAAGGTGGAACGCAGGAATTACACTGTATCATAAGAGCTGCTACCTTATATGCCAGCTCAGTATCCATCACCCCATAACCTAATCTCCAGCCTGTCATAGCATAGGTTTTTGAGAAACCATCAATTATTATAGTTTTATCTTTCATACCAGAGTAAGAAGAGATACTAAAGAATTCACTATCATAAACCATTTCAGAATAGACCTCATCTGAAAGTACTTTAATATCTCTATCTATCAATAAATCTGCAAACTCTTTCAGACTATCGACTGAAATCATTCCTCCTGTTGGATTATTGGGAGAATTTAATATTATAAGTTTGGTTCTTGGTGTAATTTTGGACTTTATCTCCTCAATATCAATGCTAAATTCCTTGTCTTCCCATAGATGAAAAGGAACAGGAGTACCGCCAGCAAGAATAGTAACAGGTTCGTATGTAAAGAAACCCGGATTTGGATAAATTACTTCATCCCCATTTTCAATCAGAGCAAGAATGACGAAAAATATAATAGGACTGGCTCCGGGTCCAATTACTACCTCCTTAGGAATCACATCAATACCTCTTGTCCTGGCTATACGTTCTGCAACAACTTCTCGTAAATTCAATAAACCCTGCCCATTAACATATTTTGTATGTCCTCCTCTGAGAGCTCTAACTGCTGAATCTGTAATATTTGATGGTGTATCAAAATCTGGCTCTCCTATCTCAAAGTGAATTATTGATTTTCCCTGTCTCGCAAGTTCATTTGCCCTTGAAAGAACTTCAAATGCCGCAGTTGGACCAAGGTGTTCAACCCTCTTTGCATATTTTGTCATATATCCCCCTTCTAAAGACCGGTAATCGGTTATCGGTAATCAGTGCTTCCAATCGTTTGCTGATTCTGCATGTCTGTATCCATCTGGGTTTCCAACATCAAACGCCGTTCCACTTACAAGCATACCATGAATTGGAAGGAGTTCTTTTGCTCGCCCATCTTATCTCTTAATTACCATAAGTTTATAAACCCTTTTATCTGACATCATAAAATAAACTCCTGAAGATATTTTCTGTATATTACTCCTATCTAATCTTCGTCCCATAACATCATATACTTCAATTTCCTCTCTCTTTGAGATTTCCATTAAATCTGTTAGTGAGAGTATTTTCCCAAAATGTCCTTGAGTATCTTCCTCTGCTATACCCTGTTCGTGATTGGGAAAGATGTCACTCCATTTATACCACTCAGGTGTCTTTTCAGCAGAATTATAGAAAGAATCTGCAAATGAGATGGCAAACATTGAATCATTAGGCAAAAAAAGCATAGTCTGTATAGTTCCAGAATGTGAAACTGCTCTCATTATATTCAGCATTCTTTTTGTTGTTATCGCCGAATTACTTTCGATCGAATCAAGAACTATATTATATCTTAAGTCATTAATAGGAGTATAGTTTACCTCTTCATGATTTAAAAGTAATAAATTCCAGGGAGCAAAATTAGTGTCGTTCTCAGCAATTCTGAATGTATCGCCAGACTCATTTACACATTCAATCACTGCTGCTGATATTGTTGCTGAATCTATATAAGGATAAATGGTATGACATAACCATGAACCAGCATTCGGGCTATCTTTGGATTTATCAAAGACATCCATGTAATTTATCAAACTATCTACATTGTAATCCGACAGTTCAAGCACCTCCCTCTGTGTAAACTGATATGGTTCAAATTTGTCAGTAAAATTAATTGTACTATTATGAAAACCCATATTCATTTCAACTACAAGCATATCCTCATTCATCCCTGATATACAGGAAAATATCCCAGGATAGGCAAAGGTCACCCAGTTTTTACCACTATCTGGCTCAATTGCTATTATCAAGGCATTATTAAGCATCAATTGTGTATATAAAAAATCAAGGTTTCTTCCCATAATTATATTTCCATTTAGCAGTGTATCTGTATCCGTGGCATTTCCCCAGCTTGATAAAGAAGAACAATTAAACGGGTTCTTTGTGGTAAAGATATATGAGATGTCACCGAGAGAATTCATAATCATCAAATCTAATGTATCTAAATCTCTTCCAAGTAAGTCTATGTAAATGTTTGTTCCATAATCTATCATTCCTTCGAGAATTCCTCTTGCCTCAGTTAGATATTCTACAGGAACAGTGAAATAAGTCCAGTAACACAGGTACATAAGATTATATTCAAATGGAGAAATACCAATCCCATTAAAGAGATAATCGC
>JAGMCL010000118.1 GCA_023129165.1 Caldifarciminota bacterium
ATAGGTGCGGGGCTACTGCTTGCCTGACGGTAGGCAGGCACTCCAATTAGACAAAGAATTATAGCAATTTTGGAATACAACCATCTATCTACACAGTTCTCTGTAATTGCAATAATTACATATTTTATTATTTGTAGTCTTTATGAATTTATCTTTATCTTGTGGGATGTTTTCTTCTATATTTCTGCACCAGGAATACATTTCTTCTGTTTCTTCCTTAATCTGAATTGCAAAATCTTGAATATCATATTCATTAAATTTCATATGAACTTCCTCATAGGATGGTCTTAAATATGCAATTGTTGGAATGATTTTATTCGGGTCTTTCTCTAAATGATAAGAAGCCCAGCAGGTATAACCTAATAACTGCTTTTTATATTTCTCTTCATCTCGTTTCCCTGTTTTCCAGTCGATTATGTATATATAATCATTAACAGGGAAAAGGAAATCAACCTTACAATATATTTTCATTCCTTCGAGCCTTGTCTCTCCAAACCTTGAAGGTTCAATTATCCAATTTAATTTGTTAGATATTGCCTTCTCGGTTAACCAATCATACCTTTTGCTGCTTAAAAAATTATTCAGGGCATGGTGTATCTCACCAAATAAGACTTCAGCATCTACCCTATTGATTTCTTTATAATATACTTCTGAAAATGTTTTTGAATTACAATGTTCTTGAGTTTTTCTTTTAGCAAAATCTATAAATTGTGATTCATCTATTGCTTCTTCTGATTTTAACAAACGTTCTAAAAGAACTTTTACAACCTGGTGAACAATATTACCCATTTCAAGTGGAATTGAAGTCAATTTTTTCAAGGCCTTTATTTTTTGTATTGGGTATACCTTATCATATTTCGCATAATAATCATAATAATACTGTCTTTTACACAAATTGAATTTATCATACCTACTTACAGACCAGCCCAATATAGGAGTAAAATCAAACCATTTTATCATATCAAAACACTCCTTTTTATTCTATTTAATGGAACGGTTATATTCCTATTTCTTTTTCTGCCATTATTTTTCCTTCAACCATATTTCTAAGTTTTTTAAAAGCAATCTCCCATCTTCTGGTTCTTAATCCACAGTCCGGAGCAACGAATATTCTTTCTGGATCTTTTATTATTTTAGTAGCATATAGAATTCTATCCCTTACAAGTTCAGGTGGTTCAATAAAATTTGTATGTACATCAATAACTCCAAGTCCAACTACAAACTTATTATCTTTAAATTTTTCAAGAATTTTGTAACCCTTTCTTTTTTTCTCCTTCACTCCCAATTCTATTGTATCTCTATTTGCATATTCAAAATGAACCTCATTCAGTATTCCTTCAAGTCTTTCTATTTCGGGGAATAAAAGGGAATATTTTGAGAAACATATATGAGTACTAAAAAAGACATTACCTTTAAGGTCTCCAATACTCTCCTTAAACGTGTTTACTAATTCAGGAATTTCATCTCTTTTTGTAGTAGCAGCTGGTTCGTCTATTTGTAAAAATTTTGCTCCTCTTTGATATAATGCTTGTAAATTAGGATATATAATTTCCCTTGCCATTTTTCTAAGGAATTGACTCTTACCCCCTTTTCTCTCTTTTCTTATATTATTTTCGCCAGGAGATATATCCTTGAGATAATATTCATTATAGGACCAGTCTACAAGGGTATAAGCCCCTGTTATTGGTATCTTCAATGGTTTTTTAGCAAAAGATGATATTCTTTCAAACTCCTTAACATGATAAAATTCCTTCAATTCTGGTTTTCCTATGAAGGAGGCTTTCCTGTAATATTTATTATCAAAACTTCTTACATGTCCTTTAAAAATAAATCCCTTTATTCTCTTAATAGGATATTCATACATCTCGACTCTATGTTGTTCCCCGTCATAAACCAAATCAATTCCTGTTTTCTCTATTAGTTTTGTTGCATAAAGCGAGGAAAAGTATACTATTTCTTCTTTCTCCTCCTTTTTAAAGTCTCTCCTTTTTATGAGAATTTCCAGGAGCTTGTCCCTTCCCTCAATTTCCAGAAGTTTTCCCCAATTTATTGCTTCTTCAATATCTTTATCTCCAAGTGGAATTCCCCTTATTGTCTTAACCCTCCAGGATGGTTTTGACAGGGAACCTATCTCATGAGTTAAAAATGGTTTCAATTTCATTTGTAAACCCCCTTCAAATTTTCTACTTTTTGATCCATTGTTATTCTTGGAAGAAATTCAGGAGGACCACTTGGTATAAGATAAATCTTTTCTATAGAGATATAATTTTCCAATTTCCTGATTACTTTTCTAATCTTCTCTCTGTCCTCAATAATGGTTGAATATACATTTATTACACCAGCTAATAGTGATTTATCTTTAGGGAACTTACCCATAATTTTAGAAGTAGTATTAGAGTAGAAATCAATACCAATTCCATCAAAGGGTAGGTTAAATATAAAATCCATATCTTCTTCAATTGAAAAAAAGAATGTATATAGAAATATAGGGATGTTAAATTTCTCTTTTAACCTTTCAATAAATTTTCTTCCCTCCAATTTCTCTTCATCTTTTATCTTTCGCCATCCAAAGCTTGGCTCTAAGAAAAAAAGAGCCTTGTTTTTTAGTTTATAGATATTTCCAATTAATCTAATAAAAATTTTAGATATTTCCTTAAGTGGAATACCCCTTGAAAAATCCTGAAAAAGATATAGAAAGGGAAATGGTATTATAAGATTTATATCATTTTTAAAATATCCTTCAGCAAAAAAATAGGTTTCAATCCAATCTTCAATTTTTCCCTCCATTAATTCAGGTTTGTTCTTAGACTCAATAATTCTACAGAAGGTATTTGTTTCAAAAAATCTTAAAAGCTCTCCTTCCCGAGAATTGTGTATAATGTTAATAAAGGGACGTAACAAATCCTGCCATTCAAAAAGACCTGTTGAGATATATTTAAATCCATTCTGGAGTTTATAAAATTTTTCTACATCATCTCTCCTTGTCTTTTTTAATTCATCAAGAGTTATTCTTCCTCTTTCAAAATCTCTTGTACAGGCAACAAGTTTCTCACTTCTTGGGTATATTCCAGGTAGTAGAATTTTCACTGTTATATTCTCCTTTTTATCTCTACAAGTATTTTCTCTGCTGGTTTTAAATTGTCATACATTACATGTTCGATATTAAAGCTTAATTTTATTTTCTGTTTATCCATGAAATCAAAAATTTCATCAATCAGTCTGTTTAGTATTTCAAAGGTTCTATTTTCTACCTCTTTTTCTTTATCAATAAGGTATGAAAGTATTGCTGAGGGGAATTCTACTCCAAGCCATTTCATAAATTCAATATCCTTTACTCTTAAAGCAGGAGCAAGAGAAATATATATTTCTGGTAGAGGTAGCTTTTCTTTCTCTAATAAATTTAAAAGATTAATAATAACATGCTTTATATTTGCTGTTTGAAATATTATCTGGGAAACGAAAAATTCTATCCCATTCTTCATCTTTGCAATAATTCTTTCCTCTTCCCCTTTTCTTGTAAAAATTGTAATACCCCCGAGCTTTATATCCGGAAATCTTCTATGTATAAATCCCCCAGCTTCAAGAACAGAATATCCAGGATATTTTATTTCACTTGATTCTCCCCCTACAATAGTAATATGTCTTATCCCATTTTTATGAACCTTCTCCACCCATCCCTTAAAATCTCTCTTTTCCTTTATTACACATATCTTGTTAGGAACAGGTATTACTTTGCCCGCGTATTTTTTCACCAACTCAGAAAAATATATATTATCTATTTTGGGTGTGAAGGAAACCGTCCTTGTTTCTCTCCTTGTAGTTTCATTCACTACTTCAGGTAAACTTACGTATGAAATTTTATTGTTATTTAAAATTTTAGAGACCTTTAATACCCAGTTTTCAACTCTTTCAACCCCCCAGGTTATAGGAGGGACTATTACTTCAAACATTATTCTATCCATAAAAAATAAACTTAATGCAAAAAAAGTTACAGGATTAATAGAATTTTAGTTCTTCTTCTTTGAAATTAAAAATCTAATTTCCTTAAAAGTAGATAAGTATTGTCTATATCTATCGAAACTTTCTTATTTATAGTCTATTTTTCTGCAAATAAACAAAAGATTGTTTAAAAATAATAACTTTAAAAAATCGTAAATCGGTCCCTTTCTTCTTCTGAGTGCAATTATTATTTTTTCAACTTTAAAGCCGTGTTCTTCTATTAAATATTTCAAAGTATATTTGCAATACCAACAAGTGTGGAAGATATTAGGTCTAAATAGAAGATAACCAATTGATTTAACATTTGGAGTTAAAATAATCATCAATCCATTATTTTCAAGATGCTGATTCATATTGTCTAAGAATAAACCAGCATTATGGATGTGTTCTATAACATCTCCTGCAATAACAATATCAAATTTTTTATTTAGTTCAATTGTTTCTGCATTTCCCTTTATTATCTCTTTATTGTCACCCTCTATGTCTACTCCTGTAATACTTTTTGCTCTTTCTTTCATTAGATTAAACAAGGTTTTTGTTTTTATTGTCTCCCCTTGATTTGCACAACTCCCAATATCTAAGATATCTTTGTCTTTTAAATACTCTAAGATTATATCATAACATGTTCTCATACTTTACTCCTAATTACTGTCAAGGTAGTGTGCAAAATCCTCTATCCCTTCTCTCTCATCTCTCTTCCCCTTTCTCCCCTCTGTGACCTCTTACCCATCTCAAGATCCATTCCACAAGATATGTATGGAAAAGATACGGAATCTCACGGATAAGACTAATCTTTTATCACATCTTTTAAACCGCAGAGCACGTTCACCCTGTTAGATAATTCTATATCTAACGGGGCAGGAAGAGCTCAGAGAATTTTTGAATTTTTACCCCGTTGTAAATCTATGATTTTTTTGCGGGGTTGATTTGTCCCGCCATAGCGGGATCCCGCCAACGGCGGTGATAATTTTAATATTTAATTTTTTATATTTAATATTACATCCGTGACCTCTGTGGTTTGTCTTATTCTTTCATATTATTTTTCACAGTATCTCTGTCAAAATACAGAGCATAAAAACTTTAATACCTTAATATCGATGGGTTACAAAATAATATATTATGCCATAATTTCGTAACAACTATATGTTATAGATTTCTTCTCGTATATTTTTAGACATTCTGTAGTGATTTTTAAAGAATAACTATTCTTAATGTCAAACTGTCGAAAACATAACCTGTATTTTAGTATAATACAATATTTGAAAAAAGTCAAGAAAAAAGACAGCAGATTAGGTTAATACTATATATATTCAACGGATTAAGCGCACTAAGCGGACTTTTTATAATATAGTAAGCAGTTCCGATGGAATAGCTGCGCATTCTACAGGATAAATAAGGCATAAAGCGTAGGGCAAGGCTTCAGCCTTGCAAGAAGGGGTAAGAGGGAAGTTGAAGTCAATTATCAATGTAAAATTAGCAATTAGCAATTTAAAATTGTGGGGAAGAGAGAGGAATAGTAATAATTGACTATTGACTATTTATTATTGAGGAACACAAATTGGAATGCAATCAATGTTAGATGTTGAATGTTGAATGTTATAGATAAATTTGTAGGAGCGACTTCCCAGTCGCGATAGAATATGATAGAATAGCGTAGGGCGTAGGGCGAGAAACGGTGAAACAGCGAAGAGAGAGGAATAGTAATAATTGAATATTGACTTTGAGGAACACAAATTGGAATGCAATCGTAAATCGACAATCGAAAATAGTAAATTAATGGTAGGAGCAACGTCCTCGTTGCGATTTGTAGGAGCGACTTCCCAGTCGCGATAATTAGAGGAAATGTTAAATGTTGGAATGTTTAATGTTGAATGACCATTTACGATTGACCCCGATGAAATAGCTCACGAGTTCCCATTTCACCCTGTACTCTACGCTACAGGACAAGCAGGGTAAACGATTGACAAATTTATAGAAAAAACTTAGTGCCTTTGTGTCTTTACGTTAGCTAACGGACTTGGTGGCATTAAAAGAAATGTGGAATGTAGTTTGATTATTATTTTACACACAATTCAAAATTTGGAGAATTTCATTTAGTTTTTTAATCTCATAATCAGGTTTAGTGTTTATATCTAAATGATATAAGCCATCAGGATTGAACCAGCAAGTATACATTCTAGCCTTCTTAGCACCTATTATATCAATATTATAAGAATCACCTACATATAAACATTCTTCAGGTTTATTATCTAATGAGTTATTAGCCATCCAGAAAATTTCTGGAGCTGGCTTCATAATGCACACCTCTCCAGAAAGCACAATACAATGGAACAGGTGTCTTATGCCAATTGTCTTCAGTTTCTGATATTGAACATCAGGAAAACCATTAGAAACAACCCCGAGTTTAAATTTCTCAGCAAGATTTTCTACTACATACTTTGCATCTCTAACCTGTGACCCAACAGTGTAATAAGATTTTATGTACATTGTTGTTATCTCCTCCGCAAGCTTCTCGCTCAACCCAAGAGTTTTCAAGAATCTCAGACTCCTTCTTTTACGAAATACATCGGTTGAAGTATCCTCATTGAATTCCTGTTCTGCCAGACTGTCTGATTGGAAGAATGCATCTGTTATCATCTCTTCACCTATTCCTGTAAAAATATCATCATATTCCTCTATGATTAGATGAAGTATCTCTTTTTGGGCTTTCCTTCTATCAAAAAGGGTATCGTCTATATCAAAAAGGACTACCTTCAAGTTATTTATCATAGTTCTAACCCTTAACCCAATTAAACATAATTAGATAATTAAACATTATGTTTTAACTAAATTCCTTCTTTCCAACTGATACAAATATAGTAGCAAGTATTCCCAATACAGGTATACAGGGAATTGCAACTATAGCACCGGCAAGTGCAAGTCCCCATGCTTTTCTGAAGATTGCAGCTATACCTCCAATTATTGCTACTATTCCAAAAATAACCCTCCCAATTCCAGGCTGAATAAAAAAACCTATATAGGCTCTATGAAGTCCCCAGAAAAATCTACCCAAACCAGGTATAAAAGCAGCTCCACTAATTGCAATAAACCCGGCAACTATGCTCAGGACACCAGCCACAACCGGCTTCCCTGTTTTTTCCATTTGTCTCTCCTTTATTTAGTTTTGGTAGTGTGAAAAATATTTTAACTAATTTTTCATAACATATAGTTCTTAAAGTAATTATCTACTTTTTGCTTATCTCCCCCTTATTACTGTAGGGGTCGGATTCCTGCCCGACGGCAGGCGGGTATCCGACTCGTTTCTTTTACGGATTCGATAAATCGAACCCCTACATTTTCGTTTTCATATTCTTTCATATTCTTTTTTATAGTATCTTAGTTTTAGATAAAATATCAATCACACCCCGCCTTTGGCGGGGCAGGGAGGTCATATATGATATTAAATATCAAACATTAAACCTGCCTGCGGTAGGCAGGTATCAAAACGACAGATAAAAAATCAAAAATTTCTGAAGATATGCCTTAGTTAGAAAATAGACATCAAATTTACACGTTATCAGATGTCTTTTGTGATATACTGACCGAGTGATAGAGAGAAGCATATGCAAGACTGATCCACATCGCTGCTGGAATGATTCCTACAATGAAGCAAATAAGTCCCGCAATAGCGATAGGAATTGCTACTAAACCGATCAGAAAAACCTGTATAGCATAACCATTAGTCATACACCAGCTCTCTTTGAATGCCTCTATTGCCTCCATCTTTTTATCAACAATTAGATATGGTACAAAGGCTAATTTACATGCAAAAATAATGCCCGGTACTATGAAAAATACGACTCCAATACCAACAACTACAGCTACGAGTAAACACGCCAGGACTGCATTCCAATAGTTTTGGAAAACATCAAACATATTCTTAATCTCGAGCTTTTCACCCCTCGCAGCCTTAAGATAGGCAAAAGAAACGCCGTACTTAATAGGCCAGGCTAATAGAATTGTGTATGCTAAACTGAAAATAATAAGATATAAAACTACAATACCTCCAATATCTTCTGAAATTTTAAGAAAAAAACCTGGAAGAGAAATGAAAAAGTATATGATAACTATGAGAAATAATTCTAAGAAGTACTTCCAGAGCTTTTGCCAACCATGCTGGTAGCAAGTACCCACCTCTGGTTCAAACGAGGTCAAGCTCTGCTGAATTATCTCGTTATTTTTATCCATAAACTCCCTCCCGATGTAATAATTAGTATTGTCAAAAAGCTAACCACACCTGCCATACAGTCTCATCTCTCATCTCCTTTCTTCCCTCCCTGTTATTCTTCTTTTACCTTATCCTCTTCCATTATTTCCTTAATCTTCCTCTCTTCCCAATCCTTTCCAAATATTCTTCTTGTACCAAAAACAGAAAACCCGTGAAAAAATAAACCTATCCCCCAACCAAATAGAGGCCAATAGAACCATAATGAACCTGGCGAGGTAAGAATATTTATTATAAACAGTACCAGGTTTACCAGTAAGTAAATAATAAGGTGAACGTAAAAGGA
>JAGMCL010000119.1 GCA_023129165.1 Caldifarciminota bacterium
CTTTCTCTCAATATAGTCTTTATCCTCGCTATCTCTAATTGTATCTTTTTCATGTCAGATGGCTTAGGAGTTTCACTGTGCTTCTTAAATCGTAGAGTCATTAGTTCTTCACGCAAATCGTGTATTTTTTGCATCAATTCATCCTCAGAGAATTCACGTAATTCAAAGGGCTTCACCAATACCTCCTTTTCTCTTTACAATCCTACTCCTTACGGGAAGCTTCGATGCCCCAAGTCTCAGCGCCTCTCTGGCCTGGCTTTCAGGTATACCACCAAGTTCAAACAATATTCTCCCCGGTTTCACAACAGCTACCCAAAATTCTGGAGAGCCTTTACCTTTCCCCATTCTTGTCTCAGCAGGTTTTTTTGTGATGGGTTTATCGGGAAATATCCTTATCCATAACTTACCCGATCTCTTAAGATACCTTGATATCGCAACCCTGGCAGCCTCTATCTGGCGCTGAGTAATCCATGCAGGCTCCAATGTCTTTAATGCATATTCCCCGAAAGCAACCGATGCCCCCCGTGTAGCTATTCCCTTCATTCTACCTCTGTGCTGCTTTCTGTATTTTACTCTTGATGGTTGTAGCATATTTTAGGACGCAGATTCTCGCAGATTATCAAGATTTTATAAATCCCACATTTCTAAGGAGCCGGGGGACTTTTTTCTGCGATTATAAAACGCCTTCCTGTTTATATTCGGTTAAGGTCCAAAGCAAATACAAAATTGAATACAGATAAAACAGATTAATACAAATATGTTAAGTTGTTGAGTTATTAAGTAATTAAGTTATCTCAAGATTTCCCTTATATATCCAAACCTTGACACTTACAACTCCAGAAATAGTCTTTGATGGTACATAGGAATAGTCAATATCAGCCCTTAGGGTTTGAAGTGGGACCCTTCCTTCTCTATACCACTCAGTCCTGGCAATCTCAGCACCACCAAGTCTTCCTTTACACATTACTTTTATACCCAATGCACCCATACGTATAGCTTGCTGTACAGAACGTTTCATAGCTCTCCTATATGAAACTCTCTCCTCTATCTGTCTTGCTATATTCTGGGCAACTATACGAGAATCTGTCTCGGGAGTCTTAACCTCTTCTATATTAATATATACATCCTTACCCTTGGTTAACAACGCAAGTTCGTTTCTCAACCTTTCCACCTCAACTCCCCTTCTTCCAATTATTATACCTGGTCTTGCGCTATGTATTGTAACCGTAAGTCTTGCCTCTGTTCGTTCTATCTCTATCTTTGATATAGCAGCTCGTATAAATCTCTCAATTATATACTTTCTAATTGTACTATCTTCTGTAATGTATGTCTTGAACTTTTTCTTTGTTATCCAGCGAGAATTCCAATCCTTTGTTATACCCAGCCTGAATCCGTATGGATGCGTCTTTTGTCCCACTAAACCTCCCTATCTTTAAATTAAGTGTTAACAACACCGGAAAATACCGAATTCACATATTGGTTATCGGTCACCGGTAATCAGTAAATTACAAAGTATATCAGAATATCAGATATAAACCTCTCAATCCTGATTTACTGATGTCCTTCCTACTGATATTCTGATCCTCTGATACACTTATTTTTCCTCACCGATGACTGATCACTTCGTCTGTAACCACACACTTCAGATGACTGAACCTTCTCTGTATTATATCTGCCCTGCCTCGTGCTCTGGGATTTAATCTTTTCAACCTGAAGCTCTGTTCCACAATAATTAATTTTACGAAGGTATCTGACTCATTTAACTCTCCATCCTTCTTTACATTTAAATTAGCATAGGCTGACTTAATAGCCTTCTCGACAAGCCTCGTGTGTGTAGATGGCAACTGTCGCATCACTGCAAGTGCCTTCTCGACACTCATATTACGGAGTGGAGACACCAACCTTACAAGCTTTTTGGGAGAACCTCTCAAGTATTTTTGGTAGGCAATGCCCTCCATTATGGCTTCCTCCTTGCCTCTTTCGCTTTCTTACCACCATGCTGTCTAAAAAGCTTACTCGGTGCAAATTCAGCAAGCTTGTGACCTACCATATTCTCCGTTATATATACGGGAATAAATCTATTACCGTTGTGAATCTGAATGGTATGTCCAACAAACTCAGGTGTAATCATAGACCTTCTTGCCCAAGTCTTTACTGGTTTACTACCTCCAATCTTTATCTTTTTCAATAACTTTTCATCTACGTAGGGTCCTTTTTTTAGTGATCTTGCCATTACACCCCCAAACACCGTGATAACCAACACTTAACCACAATGCTTACTGTAAAATAAAAAAGAATAGAATGGGTTATTAAGCCCTATTTTCTCCTTCTCTTTATAATAAACTTATTTGACGGTTTTTTGCGTTTTCTCGTCTTCTTTCCCTTTGAGGGTACACCAGTTGGTGACCTCGGAATATGTCCTTTGCTTCTTCCTTCCCCTCCACCCATGGGATGGTCCACAGGATTCATTGCAACACCTCTAACCTTGGGTCTCCTGCCCATATGTCTCATCCTGCCTGCCTTACCTATAACGACGGCGCGGTGATCCGGATTTGACACCCGGCCAAGTGTGGCAAAACAGTCAATGTGGATAAGTCTTATTTCCCCAGATGAAAGGACTACATGTGCATACTTACCCTCTTTTGCGAGTATCTTTGCAGATGTACCTGCTGCTCTTATAAGTTTGCCTCCCCTTCCAGGCTCAAACTCTATATTATGGATATCCATTCCAGGTGGAATTTTTCTCAAAGGAAGAGCATTCCCGATTTTAATCGGTGCATCTGCTCCAGATACAACCCTATCTCCAATTGACAAACCCCCGGGGCAAATCATATATCTCTTTTCGCCATCTAAATAGGAAAGTCGAGCAATTCGCGCCCCTCTATTCGGATCATATTCGATATGGGTTACCTTCGCCTCTACTCCATGCTTTTCTCTTTTGAAGTCAATTAGTCGTAAAACCCTTTTTGCTCCGCCTCCTCTATGTCGAACAGTTATCCTACCTTTCGAATCCCTACCTGCTTTTGACTTCAGTGGACGTGTTAGTGCCTTTAAGGGTCTCACCTTTGATAACGAAGAGAAATCCTCAAAGCTCATATGTCTCCTTGGCGGAGTTGTGGGTTTGGTCTTTTTAAGCATATTACATTCCCTCAAATGCGGTTACTGTATCACCCTCTTTAAGCCTTACAATCGCCTTCTTCCTTCTTGGCCTTCGTCCCGTCCAACGACCAAGTCTCTTTGGTTTACCCCTTAAGTTATATGTTCTGACACCCAAAGGCTTAACCTTAAATAACTCTTCAACCGCCTTACCTATCTCAATCTTATTCGCATTAATGTCAACCCAGAAGGTATAACTATTGGTTTCTGCCTTCATCTTTATAGCCTTCTCGGTGAGAACGGGTGATATTATTATGTTTCTTGCATCCTTATCCAAGTCTTTCCTCCAGAGAATCAAGACCTTTTATAGAAAATATAACTGTATTCGCTGATAATATATCCAGGACATTAAGTCCAGAAGAAGTAGTAAAGTTTACACCTGGAATGTTTCTGCCAGATTTATACACATTATCATCTTTTTTGTCAAGCACAAAAAGCAACTTAGTTCGGTCCTTAAAACCCAACTTTTTTATCATATCGTAAAAGATACTGGTCTTCGATTGCTCCATGCTTATATCATCTACTATAATAACCTTACCCTCTTTTGCCATAAATGAAAGGGACGAGAGGAGCGCAAGCCTTTTCTTCTTTTTGGGTATATCTATACTATAGTCCCTTGGTCGTGGACCAAATACTACACCTCCTCCTTTCCAAATTGGCGACCTTATAGAGCCAGCCCTTGTCATTCCTGTATGTTTCTGACGTCTGGGCTTTCTACCACCACCTCTAACCTCGCCCCTCGTCTTGGCCGAGGCTGTTCCCTGTCTTGCGGTTGCCATATAGGCTCTAACAATCTCAGATACGAGTATCTCATTCACTTCCTGCTCGAATATAGAGACTGAAAGCTTTCTGTTCCCAGCAATAGTGCCATCTTTTGAATATACATTTACTTTCATATTACTTAAGGTCATGTATAAAACTATATATTATAAATTTAATATATTTTGAAGATATCTCTGTGACTAATACCTAAGATAATTTAACTCCTTATAAAAAGATAACTTCCTCTTACGCCTGGCAAAGCTCCTTTAATATAAATAAGATTCTGTTCTTCGTCTATTTTTGCAATTGCAAGGTTTTTTATCGTGGTCTTTTGTCCCCCCATCCTTCCTGCCATTTTCTTGCCCTTCCATACTCTGCTTGGATATGCGCTTGCACCTAATGAACCCTGTGTGCGATGCGACTTGGACCCATGACTCATAGGACCCCTGTGAAATCCCCAACGCTTGATTGGCCCCTGGAAACCCTTCCCTTTCGAAACCCCTGTAACACGAACCTTATCGCCAACCTCAAATTGAGAGATACTGATTGTCTCGCCCACACTTATTCCCTCTAAATTATCAGTCCTTAACTCCTTCATTATTTTAACAGGAAGTATTCCTAATTTTTTAAAGATGCCCCGGTATGGTCGGTTAGGATGTTTTGCAACTCCATATCCCAATACTACTGAGTCGTAACCATCCTTATCACCTGTTCGTTTACACACAACGGTAGTTCCCTTGCATCTCACGACAGTTGTGGGTACAACAACCCCGTTATCATTGAAAATCTGACTCATTCCTACCTTTTCGCCTATAATTGCCTTCATACATTATAAACAAACAGATTAAAATTATACATCCTGAGTATTTAACCCTCAAGAGCTAACGAAAACCTTACAAATCTGGTATCAAATATCCTACACCTTTATCTCAACATCCACACCTGCAGGTAGATTAAGCTTACGTAAAGCCTCCATAGTCTTTTCTGTTGGTTCATATATATCAAGCAGTCTCTTATGTATTCTTAGCTCAAACTGCTCACGAGACTTCTTATCTATATGAGGCGACTTCAGTACTGTATACAGGCTGCGGTCAACAGGTAACGGTACAGGACCAGATATCTTTGCTCCGGTTCTTTTAACATTTTCAACAATCTCCTTGCAGGAGCGATCCAGCAGTGTATGGTCGTAAGCCTTCAACCTTATACGTATCTTCTCTGTCATAATCTTACTGTAATATTGATAAATTTCAAACATCACCGCCTCTGGCTCTTAAAACCCACAGGCGGTGAAGAGCAAATATAACAAATATGTTAGATGCTTCCCTTTAGGTCTTTTAAAATATTATCTACCACCAACCCCTAATTTATTCCAGCACCTTTGTAACGACACCTGCACCAACAGTTCTACCGCCCTCTCTAATAGCAAATCTCATACCCTCTTCCATAGCTACAGGATATATAAGAGAAGCATCCAGCTCTACATTATCACCGGGCATAACCATCTCTACACCCTGGGGCAGCACTACATGTCCTGTAACATCCATTGTCCTGAAATAGAACTGCGGAGAATAACCCTTGAAGAAAGGTGTATGTCTACCACCTTCCTCTTTCGCTAACACATATATCTGTGTCGTAAACTTTGTATGTGGTGTTATGGTACCTGGTTTTGCAATAACCATGCCTCTTTCTACCTGATCCTTCTCCACCCCCCTCAGTAATATACCCACATTATCGCCTGCAACTGTTTCATCGAGTATCTTTCTAAACATCTCGAGAGATGTGGCAACTGTCTTTCTTGTAGGCTTAAATCCCACTATTTCAACATTTGCACCGGGTAGAAGCTTTCCCCTCTCAACTCTTCCGGTAGCAACTGTCCCCCTACCTGTTATAGTAAATACATCCTCCACAGACATCAAGAACGGCTTATCAATATCCCTCTTAGGTTCGGGTATGTGCTTGTCTACCTCTGTCATAAGCTCTAATATGGGCTTGCACTCATCACAATCTGGTGATGAACATTCAAGACACTTAAGTGCACTACCCTTCACTATGGGTATATCATCTCCGGGGAATTCATACTTGGTGAGCAATTCTCTTATTTCCAGTTCAACTATCTCAAGAATTTCGGGATCATCCACCTGATCGGTCTTGTTCATGAAGACCACAATTGCAGGTACGTTCACCTGTCTTGCAAGCAAAATATGTTCCCTTGTCTGGGGTTGGGTTCCATCTGAAGCAGAAACCACAAGTATGGCTCCATCCATCTGTGCTGCACCAGTAATCATGTTTTTGATGTAATCAGCGTGTCCCGGACAGTCAATGTGAGCATAGTGACGTTTTTCTGTTTCGTACTCTCCGTGGTAAAGCTGAATCGTGAGACCTCTTGCCTTTTCCTCTGGTGCCTTATCTATTTCATCATACGCAGTAAATTCTGCAAAGCCCTTCTGCGAAAGTACTCTTGTTATGGCAGATGTTAGAGTAGTCTTCCCGTGGTCCACATGACCTATAGTACCAACATTAAGGTGCGGCTTTGTGCGCTCAAACTTTTGCTTTGCCATATATACCTCCTTCTGACACTAAACTTAGATTGATAACCAATATATAATATGAAAATATAAAAACACCCTACAAGTTGACAATTATACCATAAAAATTCAAATATGTCAAGCTTTTTTTTATGTTTTGCCTTTTTAACTCCCAAGTAACATCTCCATTATGTCTTTCCCAACTTTAACCTCAGGAATTGCCTTTATATAGAGTCTAAAGTCATAATTCCATCTATCTCCATACTTTTGATAGTTAAACTGAAGCTCCCAGCAGTGTAGGTCTCTCTTTAATGAAATACGCTCATTTATTAACATTCCGTTTCTAAGATCATATCTGACATCACCTTCAATCCTCCAACCACTTGTTGGTTTCATACTTATATTTCCCCATATGCTCTCATCACTATCCTCTTTTATATTATAGGTCAGGTTCATCCTAAAATTTCCTCTCGAAAGTGAATAATTTGATATAAGATATTTCCCGTATAGTCTGTCAGAATAGATATCACATGTAAGTCCACCCCTTAAGGAAAATCCTGAAATTTGTGAGGTCATAAATACAATCCCAACAGGATTCCATTTGTGAGTGTCAAAATTCCATGTACTACTAATATCTATCCTGCCCAGATCAATCTTGTTGCCGTTCCAGGATAGGGTCATAAAGTCGTTCTGTATAGATACACCCATGTTTTCTGTATGTAATTCATTAGATCTGGAGAATTTATAATAGAAATAGGGTTTTATAGTATGCCTAAACTCCGGGCTTCTTAATATCGATCTGCCATATATTACTGTACCAAACCCAATTGAACCATTATAGAAGTTCTCATACGAAACACTATTATCTACATATGAAAGTATAAGTCTTCCCCCAATAGCTGGAGAAATATTAAAATACCACAACCTCTTTGGAAGTGTAAATCTCAGGTTGTTCTCGCTTCTTCTCTCCACATCTTCTGTGTAAACAGAATTCCGAACAATCCCAGAGTAAGAAATAAGCCCCCCAAATAATCCTATAGCTGGGGCTGAGATGGTAATCCGTGGATAGTCTCCTATAATATCATCGGTTCTGAGATCTCTTGTTTCCCTCACTATAAGCCCTGTCGAGAATGGACCAAGCCTTTTAGATAATGATAGATATGATGATATTACCTGTTCCAGCTCACTAATTACATTATCCTCATAATCCATATTAAAAGAAAGGTCACTTACAAAATCACCTTTAGCCACAATCATAGTCCCATCACGTGTGTTATGTCGATGTGATAGTTTTACTTTCCATCTTCTTTTTACTCCGTTTTCATCTACATATTGGGCGTTCAAATTCCCTGATAACCTTGGTCTATAAAGCCAAACAGATGAAATCCCCAATGCCAGTCCCTTTTTCTCCATATAGTCGAGACTGAATGTCATATCCATATAATCTGAAATAACCCAGTAGTATGCTATGTCTCTTACATATCTTCCAAGAGTAGAGCTCCTCCCAACTTTGGGAAAAAGTAACCCTGATGATCTGCCACTCTTTATGGGGAAGAACCAAAATGGAAGGAAAAAGACAGGTATATCCTGTACAAATAATACCAAAGGTCTTGCATAGACCATATCATCAACATATATCTTTAGAGACTTTGCCCAGAAGTAGTAGTGGGGTGGATTTAGTTCACAGGTTGTAAATTTTCCATTGTCTACATTAAGCGTTTTGGGAGCAACCATCCTTACAGTTTTACCCTCGAACCATCCCTTTTCTACCTTGCTTCTACCATCAGTTGCTATCCCTTTTTCAGAATCCAGATTGTAGGCCATGGTTTTACCGTAAATCGTATCCTTATCTATACACAAAATGGGGTTTTTGTATGCCCTAACATCTTTGGTCTCTGTATCGTAAACCAGACTGTCAGAAATTACCTTTATGTTTCTATAATCAACCCTGGCACTTTCCTGCAGCACGATCTTACCTTCCTCGAAATCATAAATAAGCTTATCTGC
Source organism: Caldifarciminota bacterium (assembly GCA_023129165.1). Lineage (GTDB taxonomy): Bacteria > Hydrothermota > UBA3073 > UBA3073 > UBA3073 > JAGMCL01. The sequence continues at coordinate 8,451 of JAGMCL010000119.1, forward strand.
AGAGTAATAAACAGTATTATTTAAGAGGAAGATACAAAGAAGAAGCATATTCTTAAGGTCTTAAGTTTCTCACCACCATCTCCATAAAAACAAAGATTAGACAGATGAGGAAGAACCACCTCTTCAATGAAAACATTCCTGTACTCTCCTTGAATTTAGCAGTTGTTGAGACCATTCGGGAGATATTCACAGCGACCTCGCCAACCTCATCTATAATGTAGATACCTGGATAGGGTGGACTAAAATCCAAAAAAAGGGTATTTTCATCAGGAATTGGAGAAATTTTCCATCTTTCATCTCTAATGAGATTATTGATTTCGTATGTACGATTCTCATTCACGCTTACCCTTATATCTCTGCCCCAGTGTATCATAACGGGATAATCTCCTCCATCTTTTAGATACCTTATTGTACGATGGAGAATTGGTGGAAAATTTGGAGATAATACTAAATCGGTATTTTCAATTGAGGGAAGAAAGTGAAAAAACATATTAACCTCATCCTCAACAACTGCCTGTCTACCATCTGAAAAATAAACGATAGACCTGCCCTTAATATTGTCAATAGACCTCCTGTAAATTTTCCGAGTGGTCAACTCATCAATACAGGCATCGTCAAACACCGAAAATATGGGGTGGGTTCTGTCTATATTCTTAAAAGAAAAATAGAAATCATTCGTTCTATTCATAAATCCACCTTCTTTAAAGACTATAGAAGGCATATTATTCTCTATGTATGGCACATTCAAGAATATTATTATGTCTGTAAATGGTAATGTGGGATATACGCTTTTGCTCAACTCAACTGCAGTTTCCACTTCTCCTGGTGACAAAGCCCTTTCGATATAAAATGATGAACTGCTATCCTGTCCAACTATTCCTACTGTTATTTTATCAGGTATCTTAAAGGAAAAATAATATATGTTGTCAATATTGAGTCCATCATCTCCAATATCAACATAACCTGAAAAGGTGCCAGACCTATGGAATTCTATTGGAATAGAGAAATATATCTGTCCTGGTGGAAAGAGGACCTCTTTATAGCTGCTATCCTGAAATAAGTCAATAAAAACGTTTCTTCGTATCTCGTGTTCTCCATGGTTTGTCACTCCCACATATATCAGATTGTCCGTTCCCACCTGTGGTAAGGGGTCCTTCAAGTATACCGTATCAATTGAGATAATGTTCGATTCTCCTTCTATAATTATAACATCCCCTTCCTGTGGAATCTCTTTACTCGTAATAAATACGATGTTTTCATCTTCAACCTCAAGGGGCTGAAGCATCATGTATGAAGGAAGTATATCGTCTTTATATTGCCTGCCTGATGATAAAACAATGTCGTACCCCTTCTCACGAGCTATTTTTTCTGCAATACCCTTAGCCTCGTCAAAGAGAATTGCATCTCCTCTCCTGGAGAACATATCATATGAGTCATCAATAAGAATAACTCCTCTATCCCTTCTAACATTTGGACTGGCAAAAGCCATTACCAGGAATAACAAAACAAGCGTTCTTAATGCCAACAAAATCCACTCCCTCAACCTCAGGAAGAGATTTCCACCCTTAATGGATTCCTCCACCAGGTAAAGCCATGGAAAATCCACCTGTTTCACCCTTCTTTTCTCAAATAGATGAAGAATAAACGGTATAGGAAGTGATAATAATCCTAAAAGATATATGGGTGCTAAGAAGAACATAGGCACTTACACCTTCTCCCTCTTTAATATGAAGTATAAAACCCTCTCTATTGGTGCGTCTGTATCTACTGTAATATAATCAATGTTATTCCTCCATAACTCTCTCCTTATAGACGAAACAAATGTGTCCATATTCTCTCTATATTTATCTCTCATCGTGTTCGCATCAACAAGAATCTCGTCTCTTGTCTCCATATCATATAATCTTAGAGAGCCTTTAAATGGAAAATCTCTCTCCGCCTTATCCAATATCTGAACAACAACTACCTCATTCCCCCGTGCATGCAGGTTTATAAGAGACCTCAAGGTTGAATCCATATTATCAAATAAATCCGAAAGTACAAGAATGAAGGCCCTCCTCTTCGCCTTACTGGATAATTCCTCTATTGCCTTAGCTATTTTGGTCTTGCCATTAGGAGAAGATGCCTCAAGTGCATCGAAAACTCTTGAGAGTCCTGCACGGGTTGTGGAAGGAGGTGTATGATCTCTGGTAGATGTATCGAATATTGACAAAGAGATAGCATCCTTGTTCAATATCAATAAATATGCGAATGATGCAGCTAATACTGCTGCATATTCCCACTTGGTCATGACACCGGCATTCTTATATGCCATCGACCTTGAACCATCTATCACGATATAGGCACGAAGGTTCCTCTCCTCTTCAAACTGTTTTAGATAAAACCTGTCCGTTCTGCCATAGACCTTCCAATCAATATAACGCGGGTCATCACTGGGGTCATATTGCCTGTGTTCAACAAATTCCTGTGAAAACCCGTGATATGGGCTCTTGTGAATTCCAACAAGAAATCCATCTACTACTGTACGCGCCTTCAACTCGAGAGATCTCATACGTGCTATTACATATGGGTCAATATGCTTTCTCATAGATTAATCCTTGATTATGCTTTAAGAAACCACGAGATACAAACCATTGAGTTATTGAGTAATTGAGTGTAGCTGTTATTTCCAAGTGTGTTCTTTAATTACTTAATTACCTAATGACCTAATTACTTTTTTGGGTATAATCTGTGTTTACCCCGTGAAATAGACATTTCACAGGGTAAATCTGTGGTTAATGCATATTTTGAGTTAATTATAACATAAAACTATAATTAAGTCAAGGTAAAAAGATTTAAGCACAGGCATCTATAAGGGTGAAAAAACTTGACATTTAAAAATTTTTATGTTATAATGTTGACGGTTTATAAGATTTAAACTTGAAACTGTGGAGAATAAAACAAAATAACCATACTACGCACCCAGCGTCTTTCATTAGGAAGAAATACATAGGTACAGAAGATATCTGTTGTTAAGTTATTCATAAAACTATTAGTATTGAAGGAGGTGTGGATGGCGAAGAAATGGTCTGAAGAGGATATGGAATTTCTCAGGAGTAACTTTCTTTATATGAGCAATGGAGAGCTTGCTAAACACTTTGCAGTAACGAGAAAATCTATTGAGACAAAGCTGCGACGTATGGGTTTAAAGAGAGGTGATAGATTACCGAGGAATAGGGTAGAGACTGGGAAAAACCTTTCAGCTGCACAGGAGGCAAGATTAAGAAAACTGGCAATTGGTTTGCTTGAATCTGGTTTGAAATCTTACTCTCGTGGTGAGAATAAGGAAGCCAAATGGCAGCTTGCTAAAGTTATAAGAGAATATCCAGACATCGTAGATATTGTAAGTGTGGCAAAAGAATATATGCAAAAACTTGAAGCCAACTAAGTAAAACGCAGGGAAAGTCAGGTGAAAATCCGACAGAGCCCCGCTGCCGTTATACTCGGAATGCCTGCAAACATATTCTCCTTGGACCCTCGAGGGTGGGGTCCGGAATGCTTTTTTAAACCCGGTCATGCCACCCGGGTTTTTTTATTTAGGTGATAGGTGATGCAACATTATGGTGTGGCTTATATACATCCTTCCTCTTCTTCTCAATGAACCTGATATAAAGGTATCGGGCTATGTTAGGAATAAAGATACTGGACTTCCCCTTACCCCTGTCGGTGTATTCCTTAAAGAAACAGGACACGGAACATATACAGACGAAAGGGGACACTACTCTCTTAGGGGTATTCCAGAGGGTAAATATATACTGACGGCAAGGATGATTGGCTTTATAACCATAAGGAGGGAGATAGAGGTGAGAGTGGACAAAACCGAAAGGGTCGACTTCTATCTCGTTCCCTCCCCGATAGAGATGGGAGAGATTGTTGTGTCGGCCCAGCCTTCCAATATAATTACCATCACGAGAGAGGATATAGAAAAGTCAAACCATGATGACATTGGAGGAATCTTGAATTCTCTTCCCGGTATATCTGTGAGAAATAGTGGAACCACAAAATTGGTATCTATTAGAGGGTGTGACCCGAACAAGGTGGCGGTGCTACTTGATGGTGTTCCGATGAATGATGAGGGAGGAGGAACATTTGACATCTCCACAATTCCGAAAGAGGTGGTTGAGCGAATAGAGATAGTATATGGAGGGTCTATTCTCTACGGGGAAGATGCAATAGGGGGTGTGATAAACATCGTAACAAGTATAAAAAGAGAAAAAAGAAGAGTTGGGATAAAGATTGGAAGTTTTAATACACGGGACTGCAGAATTGCATTCCCCCCATTCTTCTTCTTGCAATTTTCTAAAAGAGATAACTCCATCTATAAAGATGCATCTTTCGAGGATGTAAGGAGGGAAAATTCCTCCCTTTTCTCCCACAACTTTTTTTTAAAAATCCCTTATACACTCGGGGGACTGAAGACAGTCATCAAGTTTCAGCATTTTGCAAAGGAGAACGGAATGCCCGGTGCCATTGAACAACCAACCCCTGGGGCAGGTTCTGAAGAGAGAAAGGTGCTACTTCAAGGAGAGATAACCTTCCCTCATTTGACATCAAAGACATATCTCACGGGTGACTTTTGGAGGTTTGTTGATAGTCTCTCGTGGTCAAAAATAGACACATACCACCGCAACATCACATATGGGCAGATACTCACAGGGGAGTGGGACTGGTGTGGAAACAATATATCGTATGGATGTTCATACAGAAGGGCTCTCCTTTTGATAGATGATGGGATAAGACCAGAAAGTAGTCTAAACAGGGAAAGGGATGAAGGCTCTCTCTGGCTAAAAAACGTAGCAAGGTTTGGCTCTTATACAATGGGTGTTATTACATCGTGTATAAAATTCGATATAGTAGAGGGTATTCATCCCCTCGCAATGCCAAAGATTGGAGTTGCCATCTCAAGAGGAAAGAGATATATTTTTGGCCTCTATTTAAACTGGAGTAAAAGTTACAGGGTCCCATCCTTTCATGAACTCTTCTGGGTGCCGGATGTATTTGCTGTGGGGAATCCCAACCTACTACCGGAGAGGGCTACAAACCTTGAATATGGATTAAACATCTCGCTTCCATTCTATGGAATGCTGAGGGGGGATATCGCTTTCTTTTACACCGATATATACGATGTCATCATCTGGAGGAGGAGACTCTACGACAGGTACTCACCAGAAAATGTAAGTCGTGCCCGAATCTGTGGGAGGGAGGAGAGAATATCCTGGGAGGGTCCTTATCTTAAGTGTGAAATCAACCATACATCTCTTGATGCGAGGAACTACGGTAATGAATACCATGGAAACTGGCTCGTCTTGAGACCCAAGCACAGGGTAACCCTGAAGACAGGTGTGAGATTTGGGAGGTTCTACTCAAATCTTGAAGCGAGGTGGGTGGATGAAAGATATATCAGAGAGGCAAATACAAAGTGGCTTCCACCATACTGTGTGATTGATGCAAATGTCGGAATAAATGCAAACCTATTTGAAAGAGAGATTGAGATAAGGCTTGAATCCTGTAATCTCGGTGATGAGAGTTACGAGATATTGGAGAGGTATCCAATGCCCAAGAGGTCGTGGGCGGTGAGCTTTAATATATATTTTTAGTGGTAACCCCAATCAAAAATATTTATGAGGAAGGTTCATAATAGTAGTTTGTCGTATCCAAAAGAGAGATGTTAATCAAAAAGAACTTACCACTGAGACACCGAGAAAGAAAATATTTTGTTTGTTTTTAAATAAACTACCCATCATTTGTGAATTTCGTGCTTTAGTGCCTTCGTGTTTTTGTTCTTAGTTTTGCACTTTTATATGTCCATACGGATCCTGTTGATAATTTTGATATTTGATTTTTGTAAGGGGGTTTTATGAAAACTGTAGTAGGGCTACTTCTTTTGTGCGGAGTTTGTGGGGCGTCCCCAAAGACCGCCTTCGTGGTAAATGGGCTGGGTGAGACGCTCTCCCTGATCGATCTTGAAGATGGAACGGTAGAAAATAATGTAGTTACCCTGGGACTTGCACCAAACTGGGTTTGTGTCAATGATGGGATGGTTTATGTAGTCAACTCGATATCTGATGACATCTACTTCATTGATATACAGACGAATCTGGTGGCAGATTCCATCCTCCTCCCAGAGGGAAGCAACCCGTATGCTATGGAATTTTTGAATGATTCCATAGCATATGTGAGTGCCTTTTGCGCAAACTCCGTCTTCTGTATGAATGTGAAGAGGAAGGAGATTCTTGAAACTATCCCCGTTGGGCTATCACCGGAAGGATTGTGCATAACCCAGGATGAGGTCTTTGTGGCAATTACGGCATACGACCCAAATACATACACATGGGGAGAGGGAATGGTCTATGTAATAGACGCACCCTCAAACTCTGTTATAGATTCTGTATCGGTTGGTGTCAACCCGCAGCACCTCGAGGTGGACCCTGATGGTGAACTTTATGTTGTCTGCACGGGTAACTACGGGGCGGTCACAGGGGTGGTGTATAGGACAGATGGTGTTACACACCAGGTTCTCGACAGTCTGATGACAGGCGGAACACCCCTTTCCATATCCATTTCTTCTAACGGAATAGCTTGGATTGGTGCTGGTGGTTGGACAGATAACGGTTATGTATATATGATTGACACCGAAACAGAGAGTATAATCCACGGCAGTTCCAATCCGATCCTTGTTGGGAGGGGTGTATTGGGAGTTACCTGTGATGGTAATGGCAACTGCTACACCTGCAACTTTGGTACTGATGATGTTTCTGTTATAGACGAGACGGGCAGTATTATAAGGACCTTCGGCGTTGGGGATGGTCCACAGGCGATTGCAATATACGAACCAACTTATGGAATTGAAGATTTGGAGAGGAGACCAGACATCATACTCTCAGTGTACCCGAATCCGTTCAGAGAGAGTATAGTTATCAGTTATCAGTCATCAGTTATCGGTAACCAATCACACCACTACCCGATTACCGATCACCTATCACCGATTACCTTAAAAATCTACGACCTCACAGGTCGTCTCGTCAAGCAATTTACTATTTACGAATCACGATTTACAAATCACGAAATAGCCTGGGATGGAAGGGATAAACAGGACAAAAGGGTAGAGAATGGTGTCTATTTTGTCAAATTACACGGCCTTACAGAAAAGGTAATATTATTAAGATAAGACACAAAGACTTCAGATTTTAGATTACGGACTATGGATCACCGATTACTGATTATCGATAACCAATCCTTTGGGGATTTAGTAACTTTGTGGTTAATCTTTTTCTTGACAAACAGGGAGAAATACGGTATAATACATTATGAAGATGTCAACAAGATGTAGGTATGCGCTGCGAGCAATGATGGAGATTGTTCAATGCGATAAGGATGGTCCTGTCTCTCTGAAAAATATATCAAAAACTCAAGACATCTCTAAGAAATATCTTGGTAAATTATTTAACGAATTGAAAAAATCAAGACTATTAATAAGCGTGAGAGGACCAAAAGGCGGCTATCTCTTAGGCAAAAAGGCAGAAAAAATAACAATTGGAGATATAATTCTGGCAGTAGAAGGACCAATAATTCAAGTACCTTGTGTGGAGAACAGTACAGGAAGGAATTGCACTAGATTGGAAAAATGTGTTTGCCATCTATTTTGGGAAAACCTTAAGAAATATATTACAGACTTTCTTGATTCTGAAACACTGCTAGACCTACATAACAAAACCAGGGAACACAATATAGCTTCATAGCGATCAATATTTATTTTTTTTTATAGTCAAAGTATACCGTTTTAGTAGTCTTTTGGTGAGCCGGAACAAGTGCTCACTTTGCCTTAAATAATCGGTTGTTGGATTGCAAGAAGATGGGAATAGGAAATATCTTACATATGGAGGTTTCAATATGGTCGAAACAAAAATAACGTGGTCAGATGGAATGGTATTTACAGCCATTCCAGATTCAGGACATAAAGTTATTATGGATTCCATCAAAGAAATTGGTGGTTCCGCAAAGGGACCAACTCCTATGGAACTTGTGCTTATGGCACTTGGCGGATGCACCGGGATGGATATTGTCGGCATCTTAAAAAAGATGGGTGTAGAATTAAAGAGTCTGGAGATTGAGCTTTATGGCGAGAAGGAGGAAAAACATCCTAAGGTCTACAGATCTATAGATATGAAATACACTGTTAAGGGTAAAGGTATACCAGAAAAAAATGTCAAAAGAGCAATAGAACTCTCTAAAAACAAGTATTGTTCTGTATCAGCAATGCTTTCTAAAAAATGTAAAATAAGATATACATATGAGATTATAGAGGTATAGAAATAAGACCATAAAAGGTTAAACCTGTATGAAAATAACTCGATTACTCTGTTCATCTCTAATATTATACTTTAACCAGGTACTGTCAAATAGAATATGAAAAAATAATAACAAGTGTTTTTTGAGGAAAGACCTACTACTCCTATAATAAAGAAACCAAATAAACCTTAGACATGTAACCTGATAAGTATAAAAAGAAGTTGCCTAGCGTGGTTTTTTTAGTTGCTGAGGTAAGAATTAATGCTAAGCAGAAGAAATCTACCGCTAAGACAAGACTAATCTTTATTGTGGTAGACCTTATTTTTAAAATACTCTATCGTTTTTCTTAACCCATCCTCAAGCCTCACCTCGGGCATCCATGAAAAAATTATTCTTGCTCTTTTTATATCTGGCTGCCTGACTCTTGGGTCGTCTTCTGGTAAAGGTTTGAATACTATCCCACATTTATTACCTACCATCTCATTTATACGTTCGGCAAATTGTATTATCGTTATCTCTTTTGGGTTCCCAATGTTTACTGGTTCATAGTCTTCTACCTGCATAACTCGCCATATCCCCTGTATCAAATCCGATATATAACAGAAACTTCTTGTCTGTTCACCATCACCATAAACTGTAAGAGACTCTCCTCTTAATGCTTGACATATAAAATTAGGCACCACTCTGCCATCATCCATTCTCATCCTTTCACCGTATGTATTAAATATCCGAACAATCCTCGTGTTGACACTATGATAACGGTGATATGCCATTGTGATTGCTTCTGCAAACCTTTTTGCCTCATCGTATACACCCCTGGGTCCAATAGTGTTTACATTTCCCAGATAACTCTCCCTCTGAGGGCTTATAAGAGGGTCTCCATACACCTCTGACGTGGATGCAAGCAGATATTTTGCCTTTTTCGCCATTGTAAGTCCGAGTGTATTGTGTGTTCCCAGTGCGCCTACTTTTAGGGTCTGTATTGGATACTTGAGGTAATCTATAGGTGACGCAGGAGAGGCAAAATGTAAAATCCAGTCTAAATCCCCTTTTATAGATATAAACCTTGATACATCATGGTTTATGAAAGTAAATCTCGGGTTGTCCCTTATGGATTTTATATTCGATAAAGACCCGGTTATTAGATTATCTATACAGATTACATCGTTTTCCTTCTCTATAAAGAATTCACATAGATGTGAACCGATAAATCCCGCACCACCTGTGACTACAATTCTCATCTTTTCCCTCCCTTAACCATATGGGGTAGTGTGCAAAATCTAACCACAGATTCACCCTGTTAAATATCTTAACAATGAATGTCAGAAGGCTACAGTGAACGCTTCTATTAAACAGGGTGAACCCTGTTAAATAGTTACAAAATTGAGTACAAGTAATCACTCCTAGTACTTTATTTAACAGGGGAACCACAGAGAATCTTTAGTATTAAGGGATTATAAAATATTTTTTATTCCTCTACTCCCTGCCCCGCCGATGGCGGGGTGAATGACCTCTGTGGTTCCTTTCGTGTTCTTTCATATTTTATTTAAAACCACCCAAGATATCTCGTTAAATATCAACCGTACATATTCATAGGATCCGTACGAACGGGTCGTAAATTCTTTGGTCTCATACACCAACTCCTATGTATATAAACCCGAGTTCCTCCATTTTTTCTCTCTCAAATATATTCCTGCCATCAAATATTATAGGTGTTTTCAGAAGGTTCTTAACCTTTTGTATATCCATATTCCTAAACACATCCCACTCTGTAAGGATTACAAGACAATCTGCTCCATTGGCTACCTCATATATATCATTCTTGTAATCAATCTCTGGCAAGACCTCCTTTGCATTACCCATGGCAACGGGGTCATATGCAACAACTCTTGCTCCATCCTCTAATAAACCATTTATTATATCTATCGACGGAGCACTCCTCATATCATCAGTGTTGGGTTTGAATGCAAGTCCTAAGACACCTATTATTTTACCATTTAGATTCCAGAGAACTTCCTCCATCTTTTCCACAAATTTCTTTTTTATAAGCTCATTTATCCTCTCTGTCTCCTTCAATAGATTAAATTTATATCCAAGTTTATCTGATATCCTCCTGAATGCACTAATATCCTTCGGGAAACAGGAACCACCAAAACCAACACCTGCATTCAGGAACCTATCACCTATTCGGCGGTCAAGACCCATTCCCCTTGCTACCTCTTCTACATTTGCTCCGGCAAGTTCGCAAACAATAGAGACAGCATTAATAAATGATATCTTCGTTGCAAGAAATGAGTTAGATGCATGTTTTATTATCTCAGCAGATTTAATATCGGTGAATATTATTGGTGCACTAATGGGTTCATAAATCTTTTTCATAATATCCTTTGCCTTCCCCGTTTCAACACCTATAACAACCCTGTCAGGATGTAGAAAATCATCAATGGCTGTACCCTCCCTCAGGAATTCAGGATTAGACGCAACATCAAAAGGTATTCCCTTTACACGCATTTCCATAACACTTTTTATCTTCATTCCAGTCTGTACCGGGACAGTAGATTTCTCAACAATCAGCCTGTATGAATCCATACATCCCGCTATTTCAGATACTACGTTTTCAACCTGTGAGAGATCTGCATCACCTGAGCCCTTCGAGGGAGTACCAACTGCTATGAATATGACAGGGGCGCCCTTTACTGCATCGGATATCTTGGTTGTAAATGTTAGCCTTTTCTTATTCTTCTCCAGTAATGTAGAGAGACCGGGTTCATAAATGGGCGGTTTTAGCATCTTCAGCATTTCAATTTTCCTATCATTGCTATCAACACAAATAACGGAATGGCCAAGTTCTGCAAGACAGGCACCTGTTACGAGTCCAACATATCCACAACCTATCACCCCAATATCCATAGAACCCCCCACATAAAAAAATTAAACATCAAATATTAAAATGTAAATATTTAGAGATAGTCATAAACGCTATTTTATTTTTGATTTGTTATTTGCATTTTGATTTTTAATTTTTGGCATTGTCCCAAACTCTTGTTATGATAGATAATATGAAACCTTTTATTGTGTGCTATAGCGTTGCAATCTCATTTTTCTATAACTATCCACCCTTAAATGCGATTGCTTCGCTTAGGCTCGCAATGACAAAGTGTTTTATGCGATTGCTTCGCTTAGGCTCGCAATGACAAAGTGTTTTATGCGATTGCTTCGCCTACCTGCCGGCAGGCAGGTTGTCCGTCAAGAAGTACGACGGACGCCTCGCAATGACATGGAAGAAGTTGTCATATTGTGAGAACTTCTGGGAAATAAAGCTTTTATCTACCCCCGACTTTGGCTGGGCAGACAGATTGAATTGAAAATTATTGATATCCAATATATATGGCTTTAACGCTATCATGTAACTTTGGGACATTCCCTAAAATTAAAATGTAAAATTTAAAAACAAACTAACAACTGCTACTGATTTACCTATTATCTTTCACCTGACACCTGATACCAATCACCTAACGAGCAGGTCCACCTGTCCTGATAATTTAGACGATTTCCTGAAGGTTTCCTCATATTTCAATGAAAACTGTATTGATTTTAAAGGCTTATATCTTATTACAATATAATTCCTCTTTCCATGTCCAGTTATAAATCTGTTTCCCATAACGCCTGGAAGCCCGCTCTCGTATTCTGTAAACCTAAATCTCGAAAGATCGCTGTCAAAAATTATGTATCTATAGTGTAAAGATAATGTTTTCATAGGCTGTATAAATATATCACCATAAACAAGTTCTCCTGAGAGAATATCATTTTCCCTTGCCCATTCTGTTCTCAGTCTTAATCCTATCTCTTTTACAGGCTTCAAATCCAAATCAATCCTTACAAACCTTACATAATCCTCTTGCTTACATTTATATTTATAACTTATACCAACACTTAACTCCTTTCTTATCTGCCTTTTGCCGATTACTCTGTATTCATTCCCTTTTCCTGGAAGAGGATCGTCTTCCCATTCCATATGGTCACCGTAAAGAATTATCTCTGTTTTTGGAAAAGGTTTGTAGACTATTGATGTATACACCCCTCTATCATTCAATACACCATAAGAGGATATTCTCCTGTCAGAGAACGGTGATGAGTGAGGGGAGAAAAAGGTTGTTGGAAGGTATCGATAAATAACATCCAGAACAAACTTATCTCCCTTAATGTTAAAACCACATACAGTCGCTATATGCCTTGAATAGGCAACCTCTCCAAAAAAGGTAAGCCTATTCTTATTAACACAAAAATTTACAGAAAATGGCGAATAAGACCTTACCTCATTCTCGTTGTAATCTGATGCATGGTAGTATGTCCATCCGATAGTTCCAAATTCTCCTGAGACATCCAGATGCCCACCATATATCGTTTCCCTTGCTCTATCCTTCCTTTCTTCCCATCCCAATGTAGTATGCTCTGCTGAATATGTATAATATATTGAATCACTACCTCTTGCATCAAGTGTAGCATACGAGTAGAATAGTGATAGACATGCAGCTCCAAAATTCTTAGTACGACAGGCTATTCCCCTCTCATATGTGTTCTCTCCTGTAATTGTATATAGATAGGTTCCCTTTCTTCTTGTTGAATAAGGAGAACCCTTGAATGTGAGGACAGGGGAACCCAGAATAAGTCTTTCTCCAAAATCAAGTCCGTAATATCCAACAATCAGGTTTTCTAAAATACCTATACTCTTTACCTCAATTCCAAATGCAAGGAAATCTGTAATATCTTTCTCCCCTGCATCCTTTTCCGTAAGAAAGCATCCTCTGAATCTTCCATAATCTATGAGCGTTCTCATATATGCTTTGAGAGGATTACCAGGGGTATTTTCATCCTCAGGTCGTTTTCGCTCTATTCTCACCCTCACCCTGAACTCTGGATGAACAGTCCGTACTCTTAAAATAGGAGCAGTTTCTATCCTTATATATGGTTCTATTCTCGAATAGACAACAGCAGGTAATATATCTTTTAAGGACTCCTTGTTAATAAAACCACCTCTTTTCTCTCTCGCCCTGATTATATCATCTGCAATTTTATTATCTATATAAGGAATAAGAAGGAGCTCATCTATAGTGGCTGCGTTAATATCAATCGGATTTTCCTTTAGTTCATCTATCAGTTCTATTAACTCCTCTGATGCCTCGCCTTCAATATCAGTTTCAAACTCTTGCGGAAAGATGCTTACACTAATAAGAAGAAGTAGAATACAGAATTTCTTCATAATGCTCAATCACCCTCATCGGTCTCTTTGCCCCTTAAAAGACCAAGTTTCTCCTTTATCCTACTCTCGATTTCATCCCTCAACTCAGTATGTGAATAAAGATACTCAACTGCATTCTCTCTGCCCTGTCCAAGCCTTTCGTTACCATATGAAAACCATGTTCCTGATTTTGTTACAATTTCCTCCTTCACACCAATATCAATGAGTTCTCCCTCCTTTGAAATCCCCTTACCAAACAGTATGTCAAATTCTGCATCCCTGAAAGGTGGAGCAAGTTTATTCTTTACCACCCTTACCAAAAGGTGATTCCCTATGCTCTGCTCACCCTTTTTTATTGAAGATACACGTCTAATATCCAGCCTTATAGATGCATGGAACTTTAAGGCAAGTCCCCCGGGAGTGGTCATCGGATTTCCAAATATAACCCCAATCTTCATCCTCTCCTGGTTTATGAATATAGTTGCTGTCTTGGATTTTGAAAGTACACCGGTGAGTTTTCTCAATGCCTGTGACATAAGCCTTGCCTGGAGTCCCATATGAGAATCACCCATATCACCCTCTATCTCTGCCCTTGGTACAAGTGCGGCGACAGAATCAATGACTATTATATCGGTAGCGCCACTCCTTGCAAGAGTCTCAGTAATTTCAAGTGCCTGCTCACCTGTATCAGGCTGGGATATTAATAGGTTATCCACATCAACTCCGAGATTCTTCGCATAAGTCGGATCAAGTGCATGCTCGGCATCAATGAATGCAGCCACACCACCTTTTTTCTGAGCCTCTGCCAACATATGAAGAGCAATCGTGGTCTTTCCTGAAGACTCAGGTCCAAATATCTCCATTACCCTGCCTCTCGGAATACCACCAATACCTAAAGCAAAATCAAGTGATATTGAGCCAGTTGGTATTGCATCTTCCTCCCATCTAACTTCTTTCTCGCCCAATCTCATAATGCTGCCCTTTCCAAATGTCTTTTCAATCTGTTGGATAGCATGTTCAAGGCTTTTTTTTCTCTCCTCCTCCATAACTACCTCCTGGTATAATATTTGTTAGTGTGCAAAATCTAACCACAGACCTGCCTGCCCTGCCTACCGGCAGGCAGGCGTCAGGCAGGGAAGTCCCTCCTACAATAAAAAAATGAGATTGCTTCACCTTCGGTTCGCAATGACAGCATCCGGAATGCGATTGCTTCGCCAATCCGTCGCACTTCTTGACGGACGACGGACTTGCAACGACAAAGACATTTATAGAACAGGGATTTGCCTGCTTGACGCAGTCAAATAAGAGAATTTTAATAGAAAAATTTTTTTTCTTTATCTAAAATCTCATTCAAGTCTCGTCTCTACCTATCGGCAGACAGGCAAGTCCCTGTTAAGAAGAGATAGGATTGCTTCGTCCGTCAATCGACGGACTCCTCGCAATGACAGTACGTGTTACCTGTCGTTCGAAGGCTAAAGCCTTCGGCTACCATTTCTAAATTATGGAGTGCCTGCCTGCGGTAGGCAGGCAATAACCGTGATATTGCTTACCCCGCCAAGGCGGGGTACTCCAAAAAGTTGTCATTGCGAACGAACGAAGTGAGTGTGGCAATCTCATTTGTTATACTTACGTACACCCCAAAAAGAGATTGCTTCGTCCGTCAATCGACGGACTCCCACCACAACATTACACATTAAACATTTAACATCTAACAATTTCTTTATCGCGACTAGGACGTTATTCCTACCGTCACTCTTCCCCGTTTTACAATTCCTCGCTTTACGCTTTATTTATCCCGTAGAATGCGCAGCTATTCTATCGGGACTCCATACTCCCTACATTCTTCCTTCTTTTCGCAACCAGGAGGTTGCTCCTACCACATCCAACATTCCACAAACATTAAACATCTAACATTCAACATTAAACATGTAACATTCCAACAGTCTGAAGACTGTCACTCCATATAACCACAGAATATTCCATCAACTATTATACCCTATCATATAGTATAAGACTAAGGACAACCTTACCCTTGTTACCTTCCTCTCTGATATATTTAGACCCTCCTATTACACGTGTAGCCAGTATAATAAAAGAGATAGATAATGAAATTCCAAACGTCCAGAGTGGTTCTGGAAAAATAAGTGTAAGAATTGGTACAATACACATAAGGACAAATGTAGGAAGAGCTGAGCTCTTTATTATTATAGTAAGTAATATAAAAGCCCCAAATCCACACATCGCCTCAAGAGGAAGAAGGTAAAACAGCACACCACAGGAGGTTGCAAGACCTCTCCCCTCACCCTTGAACCGTAAAAATATTGGCCAATTATGTCCCACTATCGCTGAGATGCCAGCAATACTTGCCACAGGCTCTTCAAAACCAACTAATGTAAGTATAAATATCGGTACTATACCCTTTATAAAATCCGCAAAAAATACTAAAACGGCTGGCAAGAAACCTATGAGAGTATATACATTCGATGCACCTATTCGCTGGTATCCCTCCTTCCTTATATCCTTCCCAGCAATCCTACCAGCAATGTACCCGAATGGGATAGAACCGAAGAGATAGCCCAAGAGTATCGATGGGATGTATAACATAATAAAATGTCAAATTTCCAATTACCAATATCCAATGAATATCAAATTCCTAAATTCTCAAATCATTTGACATTTGGGCTTTTATTAGGAATTGGAAATTCGGATTTTGAAATTCTACTATTTATTCCACTGTTACACTCTTTGCAAGGTTCCTTGGTTTGTCTACGTCAAGACCCCTCATTACCGCAATATGATATGCAAGAAGTTGTAGAGGTATAGTCGTGAGTATTGGGGAAAGCATATCTATAGTCAATGGAACTTCAACAGCATAATCCACGAGATTTTTTATCTCTTCATCACCCTCTGATATTACTGCAAGCACAATACCCTTCCGGCACTTCACCTCCTGAATATTCGATATTATCTTGTCATATACCATACTCTTTGTGGCGATAAATACAACAGGCATTTTCTCATCTATAAGAGCTATTGGTCCATGTTTCATCTCTGCAGCAGGATAGCCCTCTGCGTGTATGTAGGATATCTCCTTCAATTTCAATGCTCCCTCAAGTGCAACTGGATAGTTATAGCTTCTACCAAGAAACAAAAAGTTGTTGCTTTTATAAAACTTCCTGGCAATATTCATAATTTTCTTGTTCTGTTTTAACACCTTACCTACCCTCGAGGGCAACTCCGAGATGGCCTCAACAATTTCTCTACCTTCCTCATATGAGAGGTGTCTTATTCTGCCAAGCAAAAGTGCCACCATTGAAAGAACTATAACCTGTGAGGTAAATGCCTTTGTCGAAGCAACACCAATCTCCGGACCCGCATGTATATATATACCACCATCTGTTTTTCTCGCAATACTGCTGCCAACAACATTACAAATACCCAGTGTAAGAGCTCCCTTTCTTTTAGCCTCCTTCACTGCAGCAAGAGTATCTGCTGTCTCGCCGGATTGAGTTATGGCGAAAACAACACTTCTCTCATCAAGAATCGGACTCCTATATCTGAACTCCGACGCATACTCTACCTCGCAGGCTATTCCCGCTGTTTTTTCAATCATATACTCTCCCACAAGTCCGGCATGCCAGGCTGTCCCGCAAGCTGTAAGGATTATACGCTCCGCATCTTGCAGGGCTTCAAGATTCATATCAAGACCATCAAGCCTTGCTATACCTTCAGTAAAATTTAATCTACCCCTTATTGCATTTTCTAACGTCGTGGGTTGTTCAAATATCTCTTTCAACATGTAATGGGGATATCCACCCTTTTCAATCTCATCAAGCGTCCATGTAACCTCCTCAATCTTTGGAATTATCTCATCCTCGTTTAGATTTGTTACCATGTAACCCTCATCAGTAATACTCGCAAGTTCTCCATCCTCAAGATAAACGACCTCTCTCGTATAATGTATAAGAGCAGCCACATCAGAGGCAACAAAATATTCATCCTTCCCCTGACCTACAACAAGGGGAGACCCCATCCTTGCAATAACTATCTCCCTTTTTCTCTTATGTATAACTGCTATACCATAAGTTCCCTCAACTTCGGCAAGGGCAAATCTCGTTGCCTGAAGAAGGTCTCCTTTATAATATTCCTCAACAAGGTGTGCAATTACCTCGGTATCAGTAGGGGTGCGAAATTTATGACCTTTTCTCTTTAAAAACTCTCTTAATGTATTATTATTCTCAATGATACCGTTATGTACAACTGCAATCTCTCCAGAACAATCTAAATGAGGATGCGCATTTGAATCACTTGGCTCCCCGTGTGTTGCCCATCTTGTATGAGCTATGCCTATGGTGGAATGAATCTTTAAATTAGAGATTTCCTTTTCAAGTTCGCTTATCCTTCCTGCCTTTTTCTGTAGAATCAGGTCATTGTCTGCCAGAACAGCAATACCTGCTGAATCATAACCCCGGTATTCAAGCCGTTTAATCCCATCTATAAGGATTGGAACTGCCTCTTTTTTACCTATATATCCAACAATACCACACATAAGACTAACAAATCAAAAATTAAATATCAAAATGCAAAATTATAGCAATGCGCTTTTTGCTTTTTTAATCAACATATTGCAGGTCTCTTCCTTTTCAGCCTCACAGATGATTCTTATTACATCTTCCGTGTTTGACTTTCGGATATGTATAAAGGCATCATCATAATCAATACGTAAACCATCCTCATCTCTCAACTCACCATCAGGGAGAACTTTAGTAAGCCTCTCGAAGTCAATATCGCCAGTCTTATTGACCTTTTCCTTCTTCATATAGAAGAACGGAAGTCTTTTTATAAGTTTAGATATAGATTCCTTCTCTTCTGCCATATACTCAAGAATGAGCGAGATGGCTGATAGTCCATCTCTTGTTAGATGCATATCTGGCCAGATTACACCACCGTTCCCTTCTCCCCCAAATATGGCACCAACCTTTCTCATCTTCTGTACTACATTCACTTCTCCAACCTTTGTACGTTCAACATAGTTACCTGCAATATATTCAATCATCCTTGAGGTGGAAAGATTGGTTACCACCTTGCCTTTCCTTTTTTTAAAAATATGTGACAAAGCCATGGCGAGTGTGTATTCCTCTCCCGGAACCTCACCTTCATTTGTTATTACAGCAATCCTGTCTCCATCCATATCTGAGGCAAAACCTATGTCAAAATCTCCCATCCTGCAGGCATCCCCGACCTTATGTAGATTTGATGGAAGGGGCTCGGGATTTCTTTTTGTATCCATAATTGTGACATAACAACCTAAAAGCTCGAGAAGTTGCTGTGCAGGAGAGGAAAGCGCCCCAAAACAACCATCAAATATAACCCTGAACTCTTTCTCCCTTATACTCTCAATATTAACAAGTCCAAGAATTCTATCTATATGCCTTTTAAGCCCATCTCCATCATACTCTACTATTCCAACCTGTTCCCACGATTCTAAGTTAAAGTCTTCCCTAGCATAAATCCTATATAATTCCTTTACATCTTCCTCTGAAAGGAAAAGTCCTTTCTTATCATTGAATTTCAAACCATTCCAATCAAGAGGATTGTGTGATGCTGTAACAACAACACCTCCACTTTTGTTCAACAGAGAGGTGTTAAGGAGTACTGTAGGAGTTGGAACTACACCAAGATTTATTATAGAATTCCCGGTAGATAGAAATCCGCTTGTAAATGCATTAAGTATCAAATCACTAGTTCTGCGTGTATCTCTTCCGATAACAATATTACCTGATAAAAAATTTCCGAATGATAAGCCAAAGGCAAGAGAATCCTGTGGAAAGAAAGAGGAATTAACTATACCCCTTACACCGGAGATACCAAGGATGAGGCCCGACATATAATTATATCAAAAATCAAATAGTAAAAGTAGCCACTGATTTCACTGATTGGAAAACATTCTTTAATTTTAAAAATCTTAAAAATTTGAAGCTATCTTTAGCCGATGAGCGGGGTCGAACCGCTGACCTGCGCATTACGAATGCGCTGCTCTACCAACTGAGCTACATCGGCAATCTCTTTTTTGGACGCAGATTTACCCCGTTAAATAGAACCGTCCCAGCGACACTCCGACATTTATTTTAAGTTATTTAACGGGGTGAACGCAGATAATATTTATTTCTTATATCTATAAGACCCTTTCCACCTGCATTTGTGCCTATTTCTTCGAACTCTCCAGATATTTTTCAAGTAAATCATAGAATCAGTGTATCAGTTGGAAGGATACCAGAGCAACAGAATACCAGGTTCTGATTTACTGATAATCTATTAACTGATCCTCTGTTATCCTGATAAGCCTATTACCTGTAACTATCTATCCCGCTTTCTTCGGGATCCCGCCAAAGGCGGGACATCCAATTTCTTCTTTATAGCAAGAGACGGAATTTCACCCAGTACCATTTGAATACATTGAAAATTTGGCGAGAGACGGGATCGAACCGTCGACACCTGGATTTTCAGTCCAGTGCTCTACCTACTGAGCTATCTCGCCTTTTTCAAACAACCTTTTAAACAATCTGAATTATATCATAAAAAACAAGAAATGTCAAGGAAAAATTAAACATAAGCGATTGCTTCGCTCACGCTCGCAATGAATAGGTGTTGTATGCGATTGCTTCTTCCGTCAATCCGTCACACTTCTTGACGGACGACTGACTCGTAATGATAGTACGTGTTACCTATCGTTCGCAGGTTAAAACCTGCGGCTACCATTTATAGACTTTGGAGTGCCTGCCTGCGGTAGGCAGGCTGTGACCGCGTTTACCCTGTAGAGGAATACTCTACTATGGGGTCACAGTGGTGCCCCGCTATAGCGGGGTACTCCAAAAAGCTGTCATTGCGAACGAACGAAGTGAGTGTGGCAATCTCATTTGTTATACTTACATACACCCCAAAAAGAGATTGCTTCGCTTACACTCGCAATGACAAGGTGTTGTATGTGATTGCTTCTTCCGATAGTCAACCAGACACTCGCAAGTCTTAACAGGGATTATTGTGTTTAGCGTGAATGACTGCAGGCAAATAAGGCTTTTAGGCTATCTATTAACAAAAAAGGGGGGCAAAAAGCCCCCCTTTTAGTTTCAAAAACTATCTCAAGAGCACAAGTTTGCCCATCTTCTCATATCCTTCGGCGTCCATCTTGTAGAAGTAAATTCCAGAGGGCAGTCTAATACCTTCATCACTTGACCCATCCCATCTATATGAATGATGTCCTGCACCAAGCTTTTCATCAACAAGTCTCTTTACGAGTCTACCTGAAGCATCATATACCAATATACTTACATCCATAACATCTATAAGTGCAAACTTGATTGTCGTTCCTGTAGTAAACGGATTAGGCGAAATTAACTCTATACCAGTAAAATCTACACCCTCTATTCCAGTGCAAATCTTCTTTACGGTTATATCAAATCGCCTTATCTCGCCAGGTGCCTTTCTGTTCAATAAAAGAACGGGATTTGTTAGTATAGCTTCAATATCAGTGTCCGCAACCTTCCTGGAAGTGTTAATAATATCGTAACTGCTTCTGTCAGCCATTTTAAGCTCATTACCAGACTCATCTGTAATAATGAATTCGTATCCACTCACATCACCCTCAAACTCCCAGGACAGCTCTACAGTTTCATTATTCGTATTAAGCTCTATCTCGACTGGAATGTTCATTGTTCCTTCAAAATTCTCAAGCTTAAGATGCTTGAAGCCAGCATCACCTTGAGGGATATAAAGCATCACATACTCATCCAGTGGAACTATAAACTCAACAACCGATAATGCCCTTGAGTCATCCGACATACCCACATAATTATACTCATCTACAAGGTCTCCTGACTTTAGAGACAGCTTGAGCTGCCAATCCCAGGTAGCCTGTGAATTATTTTCCCTGTCTCCCTCACTATTGGAACTCATACATATAGCAGGTAAGCTATAATCTGCAATCATGGGTGTGCTCTTAATAGGAGGTGTCCATGGGGTAAAGAGTTGTGCAGGGAAGGTTACACTGCCAAGACCAGGATCTGCTACCTGTACCCAGAAACCCATCATAGCTTCTATCCACCCGTCCCAACTACCGGGATATACGAGATACTGATATCCATCGAAGCACTGTGCAACATAATTTACATTATTCAACTGCAGGCTATCAAAATGAATCGCACCATACATACCATTCTTAGGCGTAAGCATAGACCAATAAGGAAACGGAACTCCGATAAGATTCCATCCATAAATGTAAGGGTTAGGATAAGTACGGGATACGAATATCTCATGAGGAAGGATGATTGGTGTACCCATCACATCTGCATAGTCAGCAGTAAAGTTACCTAACATATAGCCTCCTGCAGGATATCCAGATGGAAAACCCACATACGAAGGATAGAAGTATGCTCCTGTCCACTCGTCAAATCCATATGTATTAACCGCCTTTGTTGGTAAATCATCCCCCCATGCATGGTCAGACTCCGGTACATCATATGGGGGTAATAGTATTGCCGGCACACTCACAAGATTCCATCCTGTATGCAGGTCAATCCAGGTTACTATCTCAAGACGAGTTTGGCCACCATAACACCCCATGTCGTTTCGGCTTCCATCCCAATCATTATATGACGGGTCTGGGTCGCCTGCATCGATACAGGGTGAACCCCAGGTAAGCTGAAGCCAGGTCCTATTAACAAGAGGGTCTTGAAAGATATTATTATCCATAAATATAGCACCAAATGGGTCGATAACATCAGCAACTCCATTTTCATAGAGGTCTGAGTATGTCAAGTCTACTGGATATCCCGACTTCTTATCCAACCACCAAAACGGAAAGTCCCAACAAACACCACAACCTGAATTCCATGCTATAATATTATTTTTCATCTCACTCTTAGAGAATACGATATAGACACCGCCTGCTGGTATATCAGTACCTAACACTACATCATCTATAGCCATATCAGCATTTTCATCTGCTACAGCATTGAATGCAATCATTATATTATCTACTATTGTTTTATCTGTTAGATAAGGAGATAAATCCAGAGTTGCCTTATACCACTGCCAGTTGTACCACGGCCAAGTCCCACCAGAATTGACTACATCGGCTGAATCGCCGAATGTCCATAGATTATCCCAGGTAATACCACCATCAGTTGAAATCTTCACAAATAGATCACCATGGTCCTCTACCACATGCCAATACCAACTTGATTTCCACCAGAAAGAAAGGAAGATGCCTGATAATCCATCCACATAAATATCAGGAGTAATGAGCCACTCATCTAAATCATATCCCCAGGGACAGAGTGCACCATACAGCCCAGTGTGACAATAAGACCAAGGATCTGATTGACGCCAGTGAGCAGTCTGATAACCCGGACTGCTTAGACCATCTATCACAGTCCATCCAGAAGGTGGGAAGATTCCCTCAAAGCCCTCTGATAATATCGTAAATTTTTCGCTGTGGGTAACTGGGTCTTCAATATCTCCTTCTTTTACTGTTGGAGGACAGCTTCTACTCATCATATCACCTTCGGATGTTCCTGATGAGGTAACCGCCTTATTTACCTTGTCAAAAGTTAAATTCTCAGACTCCCCCATTACTTCATAATCATTCACCATCTCTTTTAGAAGGTCCATATAACCTTCGGGTAATTGCAAACCTTCTAAATCTATTTTATCCACATATTCATAACCTGCCCAGTTGTCTACAATGGTGTTGTTAATTATATCAACATCTACCGGGAAAAACCCATCTTCCTTTATTCCAAGATCAGCAAACGAGATAAGAGCAATGGCTCCACCTGAAATCATTGCATAATTTAAGCGGAAGAGGTTATTCTGTATAATTCCAGTACAACAGGAACTCCAATAATCCCATTCATCGGTCCATATACAGACAGCCCCTCCTGCACCAATAGGGAAGTAAAACCCCTCATCCTTTGGTGCAGGTCCACCAAGAAAGGGGAATCCTGCAAAGTTGAGCATAAATACGTTTCTTTCAATCTCCACATCTACAGGTATACTATATCCATCAGGTATACTATATCCACCAATATATTTATCATCACTCGATCCACCACCACCGTAAACGTTAACTGCACCACCCGCGATTCCAAAATTTAATAAGAAGATATTGTTGATTATTTTTACATGGTTCACTTCTGTTATTATCTTGGTAGGACCTTCAGAATGCCCAATCACCGAAACAGCCCCTCCAAGTAAAAATGTAGCATCATTACCTGAAGATTTAGCACCATCCATATAATAGCCGCAAAACAGAAAAACGAAGCCGTCAACAGTAATATAGTCACCCCCAATTATTATAATTCCACCACCCATTTGCTTGTCTGCCTTAGGATGCGGACCCATCACATCCCCAAATATAACAGCCTCCCACCTATCACGCGATAAGAGGGTGAGGTCCGTCTTCTCATAAATAACTATGAACTCCATATACTCACCCGATGCCACTGATATTGTATCTCCTGACAAAGATGCATCAACTGCTGCCTGGATGGTAGGTTCCTCCTCAGGCACCAGTATCTGTACGGCATATGACGGCACACTGAGAATAAGTGCCGCACAAATTACAAATAAAACCTTATTCATACAACCTCCTTTGTTTAAACCACATAAAATACCCATCGGACAGGGACGAGCCCTGTGTCCCTACATTAATATCGTTTGTCAGGGTGTAGGGACAACCCTTGTGGTTGTCCGTTTATCGGACAGGGACGAGCCCCCTGTCCCTACATTGGGATTTCATCCACCAAACCAGAATATGGGTAATCACTTGCATTTTCTACAATTCCTTTGCGTACTGGATTTTGTAATATATAGTCTACAATTTTAATCAGATTTTCATCACTCCTTACAATGTGGTCATAAAAACGTCCCTGCCATAATTTACCTGTTCCCTTATACTTCCAGAATATATGGGTGGATTTACTCTTGAATGCCCCTATAAACTGTGAAACTGATATCGGACAGGGACGAGCCCTGTCCCTACATTGGGATCGTTTGTCACGGTGTAGGGACAACCCTTGTGGTTGTCCGTGTTGTTGGACAAGATTGGGCATCAGAAGCAAGTGGAGGTGATCTGGCATAAGGGAGTAAACAAAAATCAAATATCCCATCCGTCTTCTCTCATAGAGCAAACATTCAATAACGCCATTTGCAATGTCATAGTTTTCAAAATACGGAATTTTGTCTTTAGTGCAAATTGTTATTGAATAATGTCGTGCTTCACAATAATCAAATTCTTTGAGTCTTGGAGATTTTCGTTTTTTTAACTTATTTTTATCCATTACCGTACATTGTTGTGGAACAGATGTTGTAGGGACAACCCTTGTGGTTGTCCGTTTATCGGACAGGGACGAGCCCCGTCCCTACATTGCACGAGTTTCGGATACATTGTTGTGAAACAGATGTTGTAGGGACAACCCTCCTACCTACCGTCAGGCAGGTGTGGTTGTCCGTCTATCTGACAGGGACGAGCCCTGTCCCTACATTGCACAAAAAAGTAAAAAGGGATGGCAGTAGTTACTGCCATCCCTTTATTTGCTCCCTATCTAATCGCCAAAATTCGTTTTGTCGCTCTAAAGTTGCCTGCAGAGAGCTTGGCGAAGTAAACACCTGCGTGGGGTGGACTCCAGCCAACATTATAGAACCCTGCGTTTTGAGTCTCGTCAACGACCGTGCTTACAAGTCTGCCCGATGAGTCATACACCTTCAGCGTCACATCGACATTTTTCGGAATCTGGTATCTTATCACGGCATCACCTCTAACAGGGTTTGGTTCGCATCCGCTCAGTGCAAATACCTTGGGTATCTCCTCAGCACCCATCTTGACACCTTCGACGACAGTAATCTCCCTCATTGCATAATTATTCTCAAGGTTGGGGTCCTCAAAGGCTGTTTCAATAGTTACTGCAGCAGTGTATAAACCAGGATATAGAATAGGAATACCACCCTGGAAATTTACCAGAACACTATCCTGTGGTTCTAAATCCCATATATTTTCAGCCTTAGAACCGATAATATTTCCATCCCCGTCAAACAGCTTATAGTATACAACAAATGAGATTACCGGGGCATCAGATGGTGCATTGTTAAAGACGCAGATATATGCATCATAAACATCCGGGCATATGAGTGTATCATTAACAATGTCCGGGTCTCCCTGATTTGGAACCCCACAGCATCCTGCATCGTATGGATACATTTTTGCAGGAATGATATCAAAACTTACATAATATGGACCCACACAGTACTGATTATAATAATACCCATTCTTAGGAGGATTCGGTTCTGGCACATCCTCCTTATATGCTATGAGCACATAATAATCACCAGTGTATGGTAAATCACAGGCAAGATACTCATTGAGATAACCTGCATCAACCCTTGCAATAATATTACCAAGAGAATCAAGAAGAGCGATGGCACAGTCAAGCCAACCACCAGGACCGTCATCTTCAAGCACATCTACATAGATAGAACCGGCTGCCTCACCTGCAAATCTATAGTAATCAAGGTCACCATACCACTTCCCGATTGATGGGTCTTTATGTATATAACAGTCCTCAAAATTTGTGCCACTATCAACCTCTGTAGCTTCAAGTAAATTATCATTGGGCTCATGAGGGTCAACTGCTGTATGGTTCTCTGCTCCAGGTGTTCCGTGGTCACCATCTCCATAGACCTGATAGGCAAGGTCCCAGTTCGTGAGGTCCATATTATCAAGCCCAGGATCCCACAGCTCAGCAGATGCACCATTAGGGTCGTACCAATCAGGGTCATTTTGGTCGTAGTATACACTGTCTATAATAATACCGTTGTATTCAAGAATTATCTCATCTGCACTGTTGCTGAGGTACCAACCGTCACCGTAATCGTAATCACAAATATATCCACCATTTGTAGCAAAGTCACCATTACAGCCAAGAACAACATAACCACCCGCTTGTATGATAAGTTCTGTCTTTCCATCACCTACATCAATCACATGATAGTCATAATCTGCATCTCTAATAACCCAACCATTTATATCTATTGGTTCTGCAGATGGATTATATATCTCGAACCACTCTCCTTCACTGTCGTAAACCTTCCTCGGATTATTCATTATCTCGGTTATAACAGGACACTGCGGTTCACCCTCTATAGTCACATTATCAATCATCCAGTAGTAGCCCCATTCTCCAGCATCATTAAAATAGAACCTTAATCTGACATCAGATACACCACTTGCTATGGATGAAATATCCTCATCGCTCACAGCATAGAAATTGCCTCCTACAAAATGCAGGATATTGATCCAGGTAACACCACCATCCACAGATATATCTACATCTCCGTAATCATCGTAGAAGGAGTAACTATGAAAATATGAGCTGAAGCTTAAATTGAGTTTAGAGTAACCAGAGCAGTCTATAGATGGGGATATAAGCTCCGTTTCTACATCAACGCCTGATCCTGCTTCGTCATCATCTGCTATCATAAAGGGTTCAGCACAACCACCTTCGGGGGACCTTCCTCCAGGATTAGTAGTAGTCCATGGCCAACCTGATCCAGCAATATCATTTACTGTCCATCCACATGGAGGGTCTCCTTCAGAGAAATCCTCATAAAAAACTACAACTGGTGTACATATAGAGGCATAATACGAACCCCAGAGTGTATCATTTGATGGATCTTCGTCACCATTCTTTCCCAGAAAAAGTTCAGTGAATACCTCTGTTGTGAATGCACCCTGGCTTGTAATTATGTCAGAGAAATTTACTGTCTGTGTCGCCCCGCCTCCAAGTTCTGTAACTGTCTGTGTCTCGGTATATATTTGTGCCCTCGTCTCATAATCATATATATTATATGTGACATCAAATGTTTCTGTTTCTGCTCTGAAGTTCTCAACAATCGCTACGGGTGTCACTGTTTCACCAATACTATACATTCCTGTTGGTGCCAGTATAGATGTAACACCCACATCGTGACCTGCCAACAAATAAGTCCAGTAGGTTAGAGGAAACTCGATATAATAACCACCATAATAGCCATCATCGGGAGTTAATTCGTCAGGATTGTAGTCATCTGAATAACCGAATGCAGTCACATTGACAGAGCTTGAACTATTATCTCCCACGATATAATGTGTTGACACATAGGTACCTGTCCAGTCCTCAATCACCAAAAGAAGATTGGATACGCCATCATAAGAAAATGGTGGAACCAGTGGAATCTCCGTAACACCACCATTTAACCAGCTAACATCTCCCTCGAATACAAGAGGAGGGTTGGTAAGGTACCCGGAACCATCGAATGACGTTTCTACTGTTGTCCCGAGAAATATCTTAAGATGCCTGGTTGGACTGTTGGCAAAACTATAGAAGCCAATTTTACTGATATCACACGGGAAATCCATCATCCAGTCTGAATGGTATATTACCTGAGATTTGCAAAAATTGTAATATGCATAATCCCAGATGTACCAACCATATCCTGACCACACTCCTGACTGCCATGTTGCTCTATCAGGTTCGAGTTTCGGGGTACTATTTAACTCCATCTTTAAAGGACCCTCAACTTTCTCTGCACCAATATCTGCTGCAGAAAGGGTAAAAGCAACCAGTATAAGAGCAAGAAAGGCGGCACTCACTTTTTTCATTCTGACCTCCTTTGTTATAAAAGGTAGTGGGAGGGGTTTTACCCCTCCCACTATTATCTCATTTATTCAATAACAATCAATTTCTTTGTTGCTTTGAAGTTACCAGCAGAGAGTTTATAGAAGTATATGCCTCTTGCAACCCTGTTACCTGCCTCATCCGTGAGGTTCCAATCAGCATTCTTGTATCCGGCTGTCTCTTCTCCACTTACAAGCGTCTTTACTACCCTTCCTGTTATATCATATACCATCAAATCAACTCTTGAGGCTTTTGGAAGTCCGTATGAAATACTCACTCTGCCCATGGCAGGATTCGGATAACTCTGAGAAAGGAAGTATACCTCCGGTGCCTCATCAACAGCCATCTTTCCTCCACCAACTGTAACCTCTATCTCCATTACATTATTATCATAAAGAATTGGTGGTTCAAACGCATTCTGTATAAAGGCACGTAACGTATAAGTATCCTCTGCAGGCACCCAGTCCGTTGAGAACCAGACAGTCCTTACGCCACGCGGCTCAAGGTTTCTTACATCTTCGGAACTCGAATAGACTATGTTACCTTCAGAATTAATTACCTTCATATATACCCTGAAATTCGCTACAGGGCCAATCGGGTTGTTCTCAACTACGGCACATAGATGTACTGCTTGCCCCGGCTGTATCTCATCAAACCCGGGCTGGGAACATATACTATTAACCCATGTATCATAGGGCATATGTCCGGTAAGACCTGAACCTGACACATCATCTATATACCAACCAGGATACGGAACAGAGGCATCGGAACCAAAATGCCACCTGATAAAGAAGACATCACCTTCATTCACATAAGATGAAATGTCAAAATTTGCAATCTGCCATGAGGTCTCCGAACCTGTGTAACACGGTTCACCAGGAATACCCTCATTATCGCTAGATGCTTCATCCTCTGGATAATCTCCATCCGGGTATATTATCTGCCAGGTAGTACCACCATCCGTAGATATCTTGACATTACCACCATCAAAGTAACCCTCTATATCATACCAGTGATAGAAAGAGAGGACAGGCTCATCAGAGAGCGTGTAGAAGTCCTTTTCAAGTCTGTAGTCAGCATAGTCTTCATAATCACCAGCGAGTACCGTTGCCCAGAGATATTCTCCAGAATGGGCAGCACCAGGACCAGATGTTGGAGCACCCCACTGCCAGCCTATCGAACCGTTTTCATTATAGGCATCAAACCCACCATCAGTGACATCAAACCCTTCATACCAGCCATAGACCGAGAATACCATACTTAGTGTGTCGTTTAACGGATTGACATCTTCTGGACAGGATGCTATAGCAGTAGCAGTATACGTACCCTCAATGGCAAGCCATGTAGTAAATGCTACTGTGTCCCATACATTCGGTCCAACAGTTACACTTACATCATCGTAGTATATGCTGCTGCCATTCTCGAACATCTCAAAACTGACCGGGAATATCTCCTGTGTATTACCCCTGTTTACAACCACTACCTGAGGAGTAATAATATCACCATCAGTAGCTCCTGCAGCCGGTGAGATGATGGCGTTTACCTCGACGTCGTGCTCAGGAACAATCACAGAAATACCGGTTCCCATAATATAATCAATATACCACTCGTCTGCATAATCACCCTCATATTTAATAGCTATATATCCTGATAGACCACTATATGCGGATAGATCAATGGGACCATATAATGTCCAGGCTCCTGAACCAGCAGGTATTACCTCTACCTCGACAAAATCACCATCTGCAGGGTCCGGGCTTCCTGTTGATACCCACAGACCATGATACTCATAAAATGACCCATAATATTGATATTGATAGAACGATAGGTTAGCACCAGAACCAAATTCAAACAGAGGGCTAACAAACCAGTCTTCACAGTTATTGGAAACATCATCATCATCATGCCAGGCACCATAAGTCCCCTCATAAGGACCAGGGTCACCCCAACTGCCAGGAACGCCTGAGTAGTATAACTGCCACCCGTTATTGCCTGCAACATCTCCGGTCATGTATGTCTCCCAGCCATAGGGCGGCCAGTCGCCGGACTCAAAGTCCTCTACATAACTTATTGCACCAAATGTTGAAGTGGCTGTATCATTTGCAGGATTTTCGTCAATATCAAGGTCGGTATAGGAAATTGCCTCATATGAACCCTCTTCTACTGTAAAGTCCGGGAATACGAGTGTATCAATAACACCGGGTGAGAGTGTTGTATTTATCACCTCTGAATATATCTCAACCTCGGCACCATCATAAATCTTGAAATATGTGTCAAATGTCTCTGCATTAGCTCCAAAATTCTTTATCCTCGTTCTGGGAGCAACCACTGTACCTGCTGTGTATGTTCCTGATGGCTCGATTATCGAGAGAGCACCAACATCATGTTCAGGTGGAGGACCATACTCAACAACACACCTAATTAGCCAGTCACCCTCTACGTCAGTATCTATAGCATAGACGCCATCATAATAATCCCAGGAACATCCTGCAGGGGCATTAACCACTGCATCTATTCCAATACCGGGACAGTTTGGATAATTTCCTTCCTGGATATAGAAGATATAAAAATCACCATCGGATATTACAATGTTTTCAGAAGTAAGGTCTTCATAGTTCCATGCCCCTCTGACTCCAGTCAGAACAGGGGAATCGTAAAGAACGGTTCCCGGAGCACCACCAGTCCCATCATCATCCAACAACCTCACCCTGTAATAATCACTACCTGGAGATGGCCAAGAGTCTGGATATAGGAATACGATACTACCGTTGATATTGGCTGGATAGGAGGTTGGTGTGAGTTTAAATCCCCAACCATTGCCACCATCATAATATGCCCATCCATTGTAATATACACCATCATCGTAATACAGTGTGTCTGGAGGAATATAATCACTTACTTCAAATGCACCCTCAAGGGTGTCATTGGAAGGCTCCTCATCTCCAACAAGCCCCGTGTAGGCTAAGGTCGTATATGTACCAAGCACAGTCGTATATGCAGCAAAGTCCACGGTCTGTGTTGCTCCTGAATTAACAGTAACAGACTGAGTCTCTGTATAAACCTCAGCCTCGGTATCATCAAATATCTTGAATGTTGCATCGAATGTCTCATCATTACCACCGAAGTTCTCCACCTCTATACTCGGGGTAACAGATACATCTGGTAGATATGTGCCTACAGGTTCATATATCGCTGTTACACCAACATCATGCTCTGCAAGATAACCCACCTCAATATCATCTATAATCCATATATACCACAATCCATCATTGGTTGGTCCATCCACGGCCTGCCAGGCAAGCTTTATTGTCTGTCCTGCATATGCAGAAAGGTCTATAACATAGGGAAAATCCCATGCATTCCAGTCATTGCCTGTAAGGGTACTCAAATCAAGTAGAACATCCCACGTAGAACCCCCATCAGTAGACGCCTTGACATAATAGTGGTCAAAATTGGTCGAACCCTCGTATCCATATGTCCAGAATGATACGTAATATGCACCTGAACCAGAACCAGTAAGTACAATATCAGACGTTATAATCCACTCATCCTGATGGTCATAGGACCACCACAAACCAGCTGCATATGTACCAGTATGCATATCATAGTCAGTTTGACTCCAGAACCCTGGAATAGACGCGCTCTGATCTGTGCAGGTCTGAATAAGTGTCCACCCTGTTGGCGGCCACGCTCCCTCAAAACCTTCAGTCAGTATCACTGCCTTCTCAGATTCACTGCGCGTGCCAATCACAGCCTCCGTCCTCTTTACCTCTGGACCCACATCAGCAGGATTCCTCGCTGTTCCTTTTGACTCGAACAAGGCAGGAGGAGCAGCCAACTTAACCTCTTGTCGGATACTCTCTGATGCCCTAATCTCTTCTTCTAACTTCATCCTCTGTTCCAAAGGGAGTTTTGAAACCTCCTCACTTGTCATAGCAAAAAGAACTCCTGAAAATGCTACCAACGCTATGACCGCTGATACCAACAATATCTTCCCCCTCATAAAACCTCCTTTCTTATACCTCGCATCAAATTTAAAAAAATATAATTATCGGGGTTAGGAAACCCCTCCTACATTATTACTAAAAATAAACATCTAATCGGGGTTAGGAAACCCCTCCTACATTATTATGTAAAAAATACCTACTTTGTAGGGCAAGGCTTTAGCCTTGCAAATCACAGCAAACCTAAAGGTTTGCCCTACTTTGCGGTCTCTTTGAACTATTGCGAAAAATATCTCAATTCATAGAGCAGGGTTTTAGTCTCCTGCTTCGTAGGGCAAGGCTTTAGCCTTGCAACTCATAGCAAACCTAAAGGTTTGCCCTACAGTTTAAGATTATACCTATAATAAGAATAATTTTTTCCCTAAGTCAGGGTGGTGCTCCGTATATGCGGAGCACCACCCGCTAAGATTCTACCTCATAACTACCATCTTCTTTATAGATTTGAAATCGCCTGCATTGAATTCATAGAAGTATATACCTGATGCAATCTCTCTACCGGTGTTATCCTTCATATCCCAGTTAGCTGTGTAGTAACCAGCCTCCTTCGTCGCATTCACAAGTGTCTTCACAACCCTACCCGAAATGTCAAACACCCTTATGGTCACATCAGAAGTCCTTGGAATCGCATAACTTATAGACGTGTTCTTCCTCACAGGATTGGGTGCATTCTGATGAAGTGCAAATACCTTCGGCAACTCATCCACAGCCATCTTTGCACCACTACCAATGTAAAGGTCTAATGTCATTGCATTGTTCCAGAGAATCGGGTCAACAAACGCCGTCTGGATAGTTACGGCAATAGTATACAATCCCGGTTCATTAAGAACGACATCACCTGAGAAATATACTGTATCAGATGTGGATGCAGGAAGGTTCATAACGTCATACACCCTTCTCCAGTAGATGTTTCCATCCTTATGAATCTTGTAGATGACCCTGAATGATAGGGTTGGACCACCTAACGGACTGTTGTTTGATACTACCGCAGTTGGGTGTAATAAGGCACCTTGAGGTAGTGTGTCAACCCTTTCATCAACTATTATATCATCTACTGAGACATCATAAGGAATTTTCGGCTCAAGATTTATTCCGATTATATCATCGAGATACCACTCATCAGCATAGTCACCCTGATAGACAAAGGAGATGTATATCTGCTCGCCAACATAATCACAGAGGTTTACGGGACCATAAATAGTCCAGTCAGAAGGAGCTACGTCGGTCTCTTCTATTTCTTCGAAATCATCATCAGGAACACCGCTTCCTTCAGACACCCAGAGACCATGATATTCATAGGAAGACCCGAAGTAGTTTTTCTGATAGAAGTAGATGTGTGCATCATCTCCCACCTGATATGCAGGCGTAACCAGCCAATCATCACAATTATCAGAAACATTGTCATCATTGTGCCATGCGCCGTAATCACCGATTGGGTCACCATGTGAGCTGGATGCACCTGAATAGAACTGCTGCCAGCCATTGTTTGCATCACCAAGCTGGTAGTCAGCCCAACCAGGAGCGTGCCATACACCATCCTCGAAATCCTCTATCCAGGATGCAACTATACATCCCTCGGTCAGGGTGTCATTATTATAGAAGGTATCACTCGCAAGTATCGTATAGGCTGTGACGTCATATGAACCTGCTAATGCAGTCCAATCAGGGAATACCACATCAAGTGTAGCCTCTGCATCTACAATAACAGTCTGAACCTCCTCATAGACCTGGCGGTCACCATTACATTCAAAGGATGGGTCAATAATAAACGTTACATCAAAGGTATCTGTAACAGGACCAAAGTTCTCAACTACAACCTCTGGAGCTACTATATCTCCATCTCCCACAACACCTACAGGAACAACTATATCCGCAACTCCTACATCATGCGAAGGTACAAATGCCTCAACACCAACACCAGCAAAATCGTCTAAATGCCAGCCTGGATAGTAACCTGCACTTCCGTCACTCCTGAAATGCCAGTTCAGAAGGAAAAGATCACCGCTGCCCACATAATCCGAAAGGTAAAACCCTTCAAGCTCCCAGAATCCCTGATTACGTCCTGTAAAGAGGGACTCATAATCACAGGCTGAATAACCAACATTATCGTATCCCCCCATAGGAGATATTACTGTCCAGCTTCCGCCATCATCAGTTGAGAGTTTTACATTCCCTCCGTCCCATTTATTTTCTGTGTCATACCAATGCCAGAAATATAGAATTGGATTGTCAGAAAGGGCAATAAACTTTCTTATAAGACTGAAATCGGCATCATCATCATAATCACCTGCAAGGTTTGTTGCCCATACATTCTCACCTGAATGGGCATTAGCAGGACCCTCAGGGTTTGTAGGTATACCCCACTGCCATCCTATAAAACCATCATCAAGAATCGCCTCAAATCCACCATCATCCTCCTCAAGGTCTTCTGACCATTCTACTACTGAAAATTCACCCCATATAGAATCGTTTGATGGATTCTCATCTTCAGCAAGAGCAGTATAGGCAAGGGTAGTATATGAACCACCTGTTGCGGCAAATGGGTCAGTAAAATCAACCGTGTCCATAAGACCTGATGCCAATGTAACAGTTTCTGTACAAGTATAATCCTGTTTGGCACCCCAGATCTGGAACGTGACAGGGAATGTCTCCTCATTTGCTCCGACGTTCTTAACCACGACCTGAGGATACACATCTCCTGCATCTACCAATTCCTCTGGCGCCAGTATTTCATGCACTCCCACATCGTGGTCAGGTACAATCACTGAAATCCCGGTTCCCATAATATAATCAATATACCAGTGGTCGGCGAAGTCGCCCTCATACTTAAATGCAATATATCCGCTCAGGCCACTATAGTCAGATAGGTCAACAGGTCCATATAGTTCCCATACATATGGGTCAACTGGTGGAACCACATCAACCTCTACAAAGTCACCATCTGCAGGGTCGGGACTACCAGTCGATACCCAGATACCATGATACACATAAAAGCCTCCAAAATATTCATTGTGATAGAATGACAAAGAGGCGCCCGGGTCGAATGAAAATAGTGGTGAAACAAGCCAATCCTCGCAATTGTCTGTAACATTGTCGTCCTGATGCCATGCACCAAAGTTACCCTCATAGGGAAGGCAATCTGGATAATCAGGACATCCGTCATAAAGGGACTGCCACCCATGGTTATCTGCAACATCTCCAGTCATATATGTCTCCCAGCCATAGGGTGGCCAATCGCCTGACTCAAAGTCCTCTACATAACTTATTGCACCAAATGTCGAATAGGCTGTATCATTTGCAGGATTTTCATCAATATCAAGGTCAGTATAGGAAATTGCCTCATATGAACCCTCTTCTACTGTAAAGTCGGGGAATACCAACGTATCCATAACACCGGGTGAGAGTGTTGTATTAATCACCTCTGAATATATCTCATCCTTGGCGCCGTCAAATATCTTGAAGTAGGTATCAAACGTCTCTGCATTAGCTCCAAAATTCTTTATCCTCGTTCTGGGAGCAACCACTGTGCCTGCTGTGTATGTTCCTGATGGTTCGATTATCGAGAGAGCACCAACATCGTGTTCAGGTGGGGGACCATACTCAACAACACACCGTAGAAGCCAGTCACCCTCTACGTCAGTATCTATAGCATAGACACCACTAAGATATTCCCAGGAACATCCTGCAGGGGCATTCACTGCTGCATCTATTCCAATACCGGGACAGTTTGGATAATTTCCCTCCTGTATATAGAAGATATAAAAATCACCATCGGGTATTACAATATTTTCAGAAGCAAGGTCTTCGTAGTTCCATGCCCCTCTTACTCCAGTCAGAACAGGGGAATCGTAAAGAACGGTTCCCGGAGCACCACCAGTCCCATCATCATCCAACAACCTCACCCTGTAATAATTACTACCTGGATCGGGCCAAGAGTCTGGATATAGGAATACGATACTACCGTTGATATTAGCTGGATAGGAGGTTGGTGTGAGTTTAAATCCCCAACCATTGCCACCATCATAATATGCCCATCCGTTGTCATATAAACCATCATCGTAATACAGTGTGTCTGGAGGAATATAATCACTTACATCAAATGCACCCTCAAGGGTGTCATTGGAAGGCTCCTCATCTCCTACAAGCTCTGTATATGCCAGGGTTGTATATGAACCAAGCACAGTTGTAAATGCTGTGAAGTCCACAGTCTGTGTTGCTCCTGAATTAACCGTAACAGACTGAGTCTCTGAATATATCTCATCCTTGGTTCCGTTAAATATCTTGAATGTTGCATCGAATGTATCATCATTACCACCGAAGTTCTCCACCTCTATACTCGGGGTAACAGATACATCAGGTAGATATGTGCCCACAGGTTCATATATCGCTGTTACACCAACATCATGTTCTGCAGGATAACCCACCTCAATATCATCTATAAACCAGACATACCACAGCCCATCATTGGTCGGCCCATCCACAGCATGCCAGGCAAGCTCAATGGTCTGACCTGCATATGCAGAAAGGTCAATAACATATGGATATGCCCAATAATTCCAGGCATTCCCTGGAAGCGCACTCATATCCAAAAGCTCATCCCAGCTTGCTCCACCATCAGTTGACGCCTTTACATAATAGTGGTCAAAATTGGTCGAACCCTCGTATCCATATGTCCAGAATGATACATAATATGTACCAGAGGCAGAACCAGTAAGATTAATATCCAGAGTTAAAAGCCATTCATCCTGATGGTTATACGACCACCATAATCCAGCATTATATGTACCTGAGTGAACACCAATTGGTGGCGAACCTGCTGAGCCATCAGTTTGGGTCCAGTAACCAGGAGTCGGGCCACTTACATCAGTACACGTCTGAATTACACTCCATCCTGTAGGTGGCCAGGCACCCTCAAAACCCTCAGCTACTAATACAGCCTTCTCAGATTCAGAACGTGTCCCAATCACAGCTTCCCTTATCCTCACTTCTGGAGTTATATCAGCAGGATTCCTCGCTGTTCCTTTTGACTCGAACAAGGCAGGAGGAGCAGCCAACTTAACCTCTTGTTGGATACTCTCTGATGCCCTAATCTCTTCTTCTAACTTCATCCTCTGTTCCAAAGGGAGTTTTGAAACCTCCTCACTTGTCATAGCAAAAAGAACTCCTGAAAAGGCTACCAACGCTATGACCGCTGATACCAACAATATCTTCCCCCTCATAAAACCTCCTTTCTTATACCTCGCATCAAATATAAAAAATATAATTATCGGGGTTGGGAAACCCCTCCTACATCGTTACTACAAATAAACATCTAATCGGGGTTGGGAAACCCCTCCTACATCGTTACGCAAAAAATACCTACTTCGTAGGGCAAGGCTTCAGCCTTGCGATTAAGCAAACCTGAAGGTTTGCCCTACATTTTAAAAAAGCACAAATTTTTTACTTTCAATCTTATCGGACGAAGATAATCTCAAAAAATAAACGCCATTAGCAACCCTAATTCCCATATTATCAGTTAAGTCCCAGAATGCCGAATATAGTCCAGGTTTTCTCTCTCCATTAACAATATCCCTTATCTTACGTCCGGATACATCATATACTGAAATCGAAACTGCCGATTTCTTATCTATCCCATAGGATATACTGAACGGATTCCTCAAAGGATTTGGGAATATCTTTCCAAGAAAGAATCTAAAACTCTCTTTCTCTGTTGCCAAACCGACTGTGTAGCCACTTGTAAAGACAGAAATCATTGGGTCACCATTTCCCCAATCCGTATTTACCCAGGTATCCCTCTCATATAACCATTTCTTGTCACCATTGTCGGTAGAACTATCCATCCCAATTCCTTCTTTCCCATAATCACGCTCAACATTCTCAACACCTACCCAGAAAGAATTAGTATTTACGAAAAGGCTTCCCTGTGGAACAGAATATACCCAACCGGGAGGTATGGTGTCTCTCCAGAGCGTATCTTCATATATCACGTCATCAGGCTCTTCGCCTCCCTGCCATATGGTAAGTATTACAGGGTCGAGTGTTGAATCCGGGTATGGATGGAGACTGTCTCCCTCTGAGATGAGCCAGACCTTGATATACTTTATTAGTAAAGGAATCGAGTCTGTATGAAACCCTAAAGCAAGAATGGTATCCTCCCCTGCATAAAATCCTTCTGCAACATCACCACTGTAGTAATAGAGACTGTCATTTCCAGAACCCGGTGCCTTTACCATCATAGAGATTGTATCATTTGTATGATCAGGGTCGCCATCCTCTCCTGTAATCACCTTGAGTCGATAGTCGATAAATTCGTAGGGGTTCCATCCATCAAACGTCAGCTGACGTGTTTCATTCATCTGGAGATTCTCTACACTCTGGCTGTCTGAGTAAACTATATTGCCAAGCGAATCAACCACACAGTATACATAGAATCCTAATGCCTCTCCTGGCCCCGTATTCATAATTTGGGTTTTTACAGAACAGGGTCTGTCAGGTTCGATAAGAAATGCATCAGATGGATAGTCAATGGATATAGGAAGGACATCCGGGTTGGCATTGAAGTAGAATCTTACAGCAAGACTATCTCTTCTTGCCCAGTAGGGATATTCAAGACCATTTATTGTATCCTCTGCCCCGATGCCAGTTAGATAATACCACATCGTCCACGGATTACCAGAGCCCTCATGATTCAGATACTGAAAGATAATAGAAGAATCAGAGCAGTCAATTATAACCTCAAATGTATAGGTAACACCGCCTCCTGTCATGGGTGGGACACTATCCCAGCCAACCACAAGCTTCGTTCCAATACTATCCCAGTAAATATCTCCAGCATTAAGGTCGCCGGCAAATGGGGCAAGCACATTTACACACCATGGCGGTTGTGGTATTGATTGTGTGGGATATGCATTCGAGGTCCCATTCGTGAAACTCAACCATCCATTTGAACAGACTGCAATACTCGAGTATCCTGTTCCATAAAACCAGAATTCTCCTGGTATCATGTCAATGAGCCCACTGTTGGCATCACCTCCAAGTGATAGGTGAGTGCCACCAGTGAAATCTATCCAGTTAAAGGTTGGACCATCCGGTTCCCTTGAATCAATGTAGTAATATCCAAAACCATCTGGTCCTCCCGTATAACATAGGATAAAAAGGATATAAAATATCATCCAGATTTATTTCCGTTCCCTAAATTTATTATAAAATCGCTATGTAGGGCTATAAGCCCTGCTCTACTTTTTGTTGACAAACATAATAGAAGCATCTATTACTTCTCCTCAAACTTCTTCTCAATTTCCTTTTCAATTGCCTCTTCAATTACTGCAAACACTACCCTTCTGTTCTCTATACCAGATATTCCAGGTCCTGTCCTATCCGAAAGAAGCTCTTTCTCACCCAAACCAACTGTAATTATCTTATCCGGAGCTATACCATAACCTACCAATATGTCTCTTACAGCCTCTGCCCTTTTTATAGAAAGCCTTATATTTGCCTCCCCACTGCCTGCCTTATCACAGTGTCCCTCTATTGTCACAACCTTATCAGCATAGTATGTCTTTATAAGTCTCGCTGCCTCAGAGACTTGTGCATATTCCTCTTTCGGTACCACAGAGTTTCCATAGACAAAGTGAATGTTTAAAAGGTGCAGAAGTTCGTCAGGGGTAATGTATGTTTTCAGGGACGTCTCAAGGATACCCTTCAACTCCTCTATATCCATCTTAATATCAGTGATATCCATCATTATCTGCTCATGGTCACTGAGCAGTCTATCATACTGCTCATCCTCAATAAGAACCTTGATTGGACCGGCATCCCTTGGCCTACCGAAACCAAATGAGAGACTGAGACGATGGTCTACCTCAGAACTCACCTCTTCTCCCCAATCCCTGTATGCATAATCAAGCTGGAATGCACCAACCTTTACACCTGCACCGTATGAAATATTCATTCCACTCTCGTCTGCATTGTTCCAATCATATCCACCTGCATAGCCTGCACGCAGTGCAAGAACATCTACAACCCAGAGTTCTCCACCAAGGTTGTACCTCATGCCGCCATCAAGTGGATAGTTTATATCAACTGCTGTATTAAGTGCGAAAATGGAGAGATTCGGGAATTGCAGCGTGAATCCACTCTTCACATTCAGGGGCTGGTCAAATGCATCATTCATAAACTTAACCTGTGTGCCAAAATTCTGCATACATACACCAATACTGAATAACACATTGCCATTTGCAAAGGCTATAGGTGGAACGAGCAGACCGATATCTCCAGCAACTGCAGTAGCCGTATAACCAGCATAGTCGAAGTATAAAAACTTTCCATTCAACCCAAGTGCAAAATACTTATGGAATCTACCACTATATCCCAGGATACCCCCCATGGAATAGGATTTTACTGTTCCCTCATAGACGCCATTAGTCATTTTCCGAATATCACCCTCATTGAAATACAGAATTCCCACACCAATCGTGCCCAGCCCAGATGGAAAACCCAAAGACAGAAATGTCTGATAGGTATCCATGAGATACTGATTGTGGCTGGTAGAGATACTTGGTCTATTTAAAAATGCAAGCGTTGCAGGGTTATACAATAGACCATTGACATCCCCGGTAAGACATGAAAATGCATCTCCCATCCCCATAGGTCTAGCACTTACCGGTATCTCAAACGGCGTAACCAGGCGAGTTCCGGCATCTTCACCCGGCGTGAATGAGAACGCGGTGAGCGGGATGATGAGGATGAGACCTGTCAAAAGCAACCACCTCATAATTCCTCCTCCTTTATATCCCTGCCCCGCACTTATTTATAGGTGCAGGGCAGGAAATTCACAATGTTATCTAATAACCAGAATCTTATCCTTAAGAACCTTAACTTCGTCGTTTATCTTAGTACTCACAAGTATAACGTACATACCGGAAGCCACCTTCTTACCCTCGTCGTTATCCAGCTCCCATGTATATGTCCAGGTAGGCACATTATCACCCTTGTACTTGGGTGTCTCCATTGCCACCTTATACCGTACAATCTCACCTGCGAGGTTAAAGATGGTGAGCCCGGGGTCTGCATCATCATCACCCTTACACCTTATCGTTACCTTGGTTCCAGTAACCGGGTTCTCATCGTATGTGAGCTCAGTCTCAGATGTTACGGTGAGTTTAACAACAGCCTCATATGAAGGCATTCCATCCTTCTCATCTCTCACCTCAAACATACCTGTAAAGACACCCTCCATTGTGAACTTAGGAATGTCCACAGACATAAGTACTCGTTCAGAACCACCGATGCCAAGTGTGTCTACAACAGGATAGGTGAACTTGACCCTGTCTCTTGAAATTACCGTACCAGATACATCCTCAAGGTCAGTCAGCATAATGAGCTCAAGGTCTGTTAGAATGACGTTACCCAGGTTGAGAACACTGAAGTACTCCGAACCTGTTGTGCCTTCTCTACCAGTAACCCCAAGTGTGTCAACAGAGAGCGCGACTATCTCGTCGGGCAGCACGGTAACATTAAGGGTAAAGGAGTCGCTCACAACTTCATTCTTCTCGCCACCACTGTATTCAAGTACAACCCATCCAGTATATACACCTTCATTCTGGTCTTCAGGTATCGAAACAGTAAGCGCTCCAATTGTATAGCTTCCATATTCGACGTCATAATTCCTCGGGTCAAACTCTACTGTAAAGTCTTCAAGTCCGTTCACCCTACTTGCTATACATGTCAGGTCTACATTACCAACACCAATCGGGTTCTTGATTACGAAGTGAGTTTCAGGTGTTGTGGTTCCTACATCACCAACAACATACATTGTATTCTCAACAAGGTTGCCCTCGTTGTCGGCAATATGGAAGTATGGTGATTCCGCCACCGTGAGGATTACCCTCACTGTGTCAGAGACAGAACCACTTCCGTTTATGGCAGTAACAAGCCCTGAATATGTTGTGGCATAAGTTCCTACAGGTATATGTATAACCGCATGTGCCGTGGTATATGTGCCGGATTCAAGCGAGGATATATTGTCAGGCTCGAAGTCAATGTTGTCTTTTGAGATGAACCTCGTACCGCCAGCGTTGAAGAGATTGTCCGCAACAAAGTGGATACCATATAGTGTGGTGTTCCCAGGACCATCTGGATCCGGATTGTTGGCAAGGTCTGTGCTGTAAACAGTGAAGTCAGGTGTTGCCTTAGTAGAACCATGTTCGACATCACCTGCTATCTCAACCGAAGCCTCAGCAATGTCAAGGTCCTCGGTCTCGTTCACAACAAGTCTCACCAAAATCCCGTCGTCAACACCTTCGTTGCCAAAGACCGTAATCCAGCCTTCGTATGTCCCAGCTGCTACATCTTCGGGTATTTCAACTGAGACCGGAGCATCCTCACCGCCGCCAGAGACAATAAATCCTGGCAGATCAACCAATACATCCTCAGCAGGTATAACATTGTCTATCTTGGTGCCTCTGCCGTATGTTGATTCGACGTACTCGGCTACTCCACCCTTACCATCCTTTGCTGGACCACCAACAAAGACAAGGTCCTCTACCTTGTAAGACAGCTCATCGAGGTCTGCGTTTCCAAAGGGATCAGGATCAAAATTAGTTACCTCTGAATTGGGATTGATAATCCTGAACATCCCACCAAGAACCTCACCAATGTCTCCAGCTCCGATATCAAGAACATTCCTTACGATATCAAGGTCATATGAAGGATTAACGGTAAGCACAACCGTCTGAGTAACAAGCGGATGGCCATCATCGTCCTTCACAGTTATCGTAGCCTCGTAATCTCCCGTATATGTACCAGCTGGTACGAATACATTAATATTAATTGCATCACTCGTAGCACCAGGACCAAGTATGCTTATTTCAGTAGGATCGAAGGTCACATTAAGAACTGGTATGACATATGAGCCGTATACGAAGTTCGTAGAGGTGAATATAATATGGTCAAGTATATTGTTGCCTGTGTTGGTCACAGTGAAGCTGGTTGTTCCTACAAGTCCGTGATCCGTACTGAAGTCTGCAGGATCTGTCATTGTCAGACCCTCAACAGCCTCAACAGTTAGAACGACATCAAAGCTGTCACCCGTATCATCCTCCTCAGGTGATGTCACTGTTGCCGTTCCAGTGTATATACCCTCAATCTGACCCTCAGGTATGTTAACAGTGTAAGTAATCACAACTGAACTACCTGAAGCAAGATTTGTGGGTGAACTTATCGCTGTTGGCACAATGTCAGCACCAGGACCTGTAAGATTACTCAATGTGTACGTTAGATTCGTAAGATCGGCATTCCCAAACATATCCGGGTCAATGTTCATCGCCTCGGAGTTCGGGTTGACGAGTAAGAACTCAGCCATTACGGTATTACCTGGTATCTCTATAAGAGAC
The DNA here is from genome assembly GCA_023129165.1 of Caldifarciminota bacterium. Classification (GTDB taxonomy): domain Bacteria; phylum Hydrothermota; class UBA3073; order UBA3073; family UBA3073; genus JAGMCL01. The sequence continues at coordinate 52,123 of JAGMCL010000119.1, forward strand.
ATTGTATTACCCACGAGGTTCTGCTCGTTGTCAGATATATCAAGGTCATAGGAAGGATTGACGGTAATGATAATAGTAACCTCGTCAGAGACAGAACCCTCACCGTTCTTCGCCGTTATCGTTCCCTTATATATACCTGTAAGGATTCCGAGAGGTATATCAACAGTAACTCCTATCTCATAAGTCTCTTCTGGTTCAATTTCGGCAATGTTCTCAGGTATAAATGTAATACCCTCTTTCGGAATTACATTATCAAATTCATCATAAAGGTTGGTTGAAGTAAAGTTAATTCCAGTAAGTTTAACATTGCCGGTGTTTGTTATATTAAACACTATATCACCAACGTTAGTGCCGTGGTCACCTGCTCCAGATATATCATCCTCATCTATGTCAATTCCTTCAACTGACCTTACAAATACCTCTACATAGAAGTAGTCAGATACTCCACCAACTCCATCCTCAATGGTTATGGTTCCTTTGTAGGTACCTGCGTAGATATCTACAGGAACATCGATTGAAACAAGCACATTCTCAGAACCACCATGAGCAAGGGTCGTTGGCGAGTAAACAGTGATAGCAGAAGCTGGGATAATATCATCCAACTTCTCTCCTTCAGTAACCGCACCTCTCTTGGGTGGTGTCTGGAATACCAGATCTGTTGCATCCCAACCGAGGTCAGTAAGGTCTGTGTTGCCGAATGGGTCAGGGTCAGCGTTCTGAGCTTCATTTGCAGGGTTGATTAATCTGAAGTAACCCTCAAGTGTACCACCAATCTCGGCATTTGCAAAGCTCATCTTATTGCCAACAAGATCCTGCTCATTGTCAGATATATCAAGGTCATATGAGGGTTCGACAGTCACACTCATACCCAGGACATCAGAAGGATATCCATCGTCGTCGATGACCCTCAGCATACCAGTATAGGTGCCAGCATACTGACCAGGATTGATATCAACCGTGGGTAAAACCGTAGCTGACTGACCAACATCCAACAGATCAATCACAGCCTGGTCAACAGGAGTAGGACCGAAGAAACCGGTAGCAGCTATCTTAATGTTGCTTGCCAGTATCTTGTGTCCAAGTCCGTCTTCAAGATCTGTAACCGTGAAGCCGAGGTTGTCCAGTGGGACGTTGCCCGGCCCATCAGGATCAGGGTTGTAGCTTATATCAGGATTGACAACCGTGAAGTCTGTTAGTGTTACCGTTGTCCCATGGTCACCTGTGCCATCAGTAATATCCTCAACTATATCAACATCCTCATAACCACCGACCTGTACAATGAGGGTGAATTCATCTGATACACCGGCATCAAGGTCTTCGACTGTAACAGTGCCGACATATGCGCCGGAAATGGCATCCAGAGGTATATCAACCTCTACCACACCAACTGCAGTCTCACCAAGGAGAAGTGCGTCAGTGCCGGTAATGGTTATATCAGAAGCCATTATCCAGTAGAATGCGTTCTCGGTATGTGCAAGGTCAGTTACTGTGTAGACAATATTACCGAGGTCATCGTTACCGAATGGGTCAGCGTCAACGTTCTGATCAGTGCTTGCCGGGTTGTAGATATCGAAGTCTCCTGTAACTATTACGGTGGGAAGGCCATTCAATACCATATCGTTTCCGAGAACATCGCCGGCATTATTAGCAATATCAATATCATAGTAGGATGGAATCTCAACCCTCACCGAAATCACATCAGAAGGATAACCGAATTCTCCCATAACTCCCATAGCTCCAATATAGGTTCCTGCATGCTGACCTGCCTCTACAAGTACCCATGGCTCAACCCATGCAGCCTCACCAAGAGGTAAGTAGGCAATAAATGCCTCGGCAATGGGTGTCGGGTCAGGATAATCGGTCGTCCTCACATAGAGCTTATCGGTATCAATCATATGACCATCACCATCATATAGTGCAGACCCTGTGAAGCTTAGATTCCACAGGTCACCATTGGATGGTCCATCCGGGTCAGGATTGTAGCTGTCATCCGGGTTGACTACCGTAAACTGGTCAAGTGTAATAAGGTCATCGAGTCCTGCAAGTCCACCATAACCATAGGTCTCATCCTCTACAATGTCAACGTCAAGCTCTGCGCCAACAATCACAACGAGTATAAACTCATCCGTTACACCAGATACATCCGTAGCAGTAACGGTTCCAACATATGTACCTTCCTCCTGACCAACTGGCACGGATACCAAAATCGTTCCTGTTTCAGCTTCGCCAGATATCAGGCTGGATGGTGCTGAGACCATTACATCGTATGCATATATTATTGCGATTGGATTAGTCTGGTGCTGCAGGTCTGTGACCGTGTAAGTTATATCAACGAGGTCATCGTTACCGATTGGGTCTGGGTCGACGTTCTGAACCTCGCTGTTCGGGTTATAGATATCGAAATCACCTGAGAGCAGGTCTCCAGCGTTACCATCAAGGGTGAGATAGTTCCCTATTAAATTGCCACCGTTGTTAGCAATATCGATGTCATAGGATGAAAGCACATCGATCGATACCACTATGGCGTCAGTAGGATAACCATCATCGTCAATCACCCTGATGAATCCTACATAGGTACCTGCATGCTGCCCAGCCTGTACATCAACCGCTGGCTGGACATCCGCTGCATCACCTATGAGAAGTACATCGAGCACAGCATCGTTTGTAGGTGCCCAGAAATCGGTAACGTAGAGATAGATGTCATCAGGTGGTATAAAGTAGTCACCATTTTCAAGTCCTGATGTATTGAAGAGCAGGTTATAGAGGTCTGTATTGCCCGTGTTCTCAACCTCGAAGCTTGAAAGGTTGACCCATGAATCATGGTCACCAGAGCCAGATGTAACGGACTCAACTATGTTTACATCCTCCTCAGGACCAACGTTCACAAGCAACTCAAACTCATCAGATACACCACCAACCACGTCAAACACCGTAATCGTTCCAGTATATACACCCTCCTCCTGAGCAGCAGGGATGTTGACCACAACAGGTACTATCTCATTCCCACCTGTGAGAAGGGTTGCAGAACATGTGATAACCACTGAGGATGCTGGTATCGAATACAGTGGATTGTCCACATGCAGAAGATCCGTAGACGTGGCATCAACATTCAAAAGATCGGCATTACCAAAGGCATCAGGGTCAACGTTCATCGCCTCAGAATTCGGGTTGACTACAAGATAGTTGCCTGTGGGTGATGAACCAGGAAGACCGCCAATCGCCATGGTGTTGCCCACAAGATCCTGCTCATTGTCAGAAACATCAATATCATAGGAAGGATTGACAGTAAGTACAACCGTCTGCGTAGCAATCGGATAACCATCATCATCCTTTGCAGTGATTGTTCCTGTGTAATCTCCCTCATGTGTGCCAAGAGGTACAAATACATTAATATATATCGTACCACTCGTGGCACCAGGACCCAGCGTGCTGATCTCAGTGGGCTCAAACGTCACATTGTAATCGTTTATGACGTAGTCACCGTTCACAAAGTTCGTAGAAGTGAATATAATGTGGTCAAGCCAATCATTACCTATGTTCGTTACTGTGAAGTTGGTTGTCCCTACAAGACCATGGTCAGTATCGAAGTCCGCAGGATCGGTCATCGTAATACCCTCTACAGGCCCAACAATCACCTTAACATCGAAGAAGTCTCCTGTACCATCCTCACCAGGTGATGTAACAGTCACGGTTCCCTCGTATAGACCCTCAATCTGACCTAAAGGTATGTCTACCTGATAGAGGAGTGCAACTGCATCACCAGTAGCAAGGGTCATAGGCGATGGTGTTATAGACAGATTCACAGTAGTAATATCAGGACCAGGTCCTGTAAGATCGGTCATCGTGTAGGTAAGATTCGTCAAATCAGCGTTACCATACATATCCGGGTCAACGTTCATCCCATCTGTATTCGGGTTGATAAGTAAGAACAGCCCACTGTCTGAATTGCCAGGAAGCTCATTCAAGAAGAGTATGTTGGCTACAAGATTCTGCTCGTTATCAGAGATGTCAATATCATAGGACGGAAGCACCTCGAGTGATACTGTAATAGCATCAGAGGGAACTCCATCGTCATCAATCACCCTGATGAACCCTGCGTAAGTGCCTGCATGCTGTCCTGCTGGCACATTAACAGCTGGCTGGGCATCTGCTGTCTCACCTATGAGAAGCACGTCGAGCACGGCATCATTCGCAGGTGCCCAGAAGTCGGTAACGTAGAGATAGATGTCATCAGGTGAAATGAAGTAATCACCGTTGATGAGTCCTGATGTATTGAACTGCAGGTTGTAGAGGTCTGCATTACCTGTATTCTCAATCTGGAAGACAGATAGGTCAACCATTATATTATGGTTGCCTGAACCGGAGGTAAGGGTCTCAACTATGTTAATATCCTCCTCTGGTCCAACCTGCACCAGCAACTCGAACTCATCGGATACACCAGCAACCACGTCAAACACCGTAATCGTACCAGCATATACACCCTCTTCCTGACCAGCAGGTATGTTGACCACAATAGGCACTTCCTCACTTCCACCTGTGAGCAGGGTTGTAGAATATGTAACTACTACTTGGGTTGCCGATATCGAATACAGCGGATTATCTATATGCTGGAGATCCGTTGATGTAACACTAATGTTTAAAAGGTCGGTATTACCAAAGGCATCCGGGTCAACGTTCATCGCCTCAGAGTTCGGGTTGATCACAAGATAGTTACCAGTGGGTGATGAACCAGGAAGACCTGAAAGCGCCATGGCATTACCTATAAGGTTCTGCTCATTGTCAGAAATATCAATGTCATATGAAGGTCCAACAGTAATGCTTATGGGTAAAGTTTCTAATGGATAACCATCATCGTCCTTGACTGTCACCGTCCCTGTATAGGTTGCGGCATATGTGCCCAGAGGGACTGCTACATAAACCTCTACATCCTCTGATGCAGTCATCGCCAGCATACCTATTGATGTGGGAACAAATGTGATATTGGAAGATGCTATGTATCTTCCTGCACCATCATCAAGATCCGTTACCTCAAAAACGATGTTGTCAAGGTCTGCATTTCCATCATTGGTCACTGTAAACGCATCTATTGCGGTTACGCCGTGGTCAACCGTCTTGTCAAGGGTTCCACTCAAGACAATAGACTCGGCAGGACCAACAATGACCATCAATGTGAAGTAGTCCATAGAGCCATCGGCTGATGTCACTACCACCGAACCTGTGTATATACCCATCTCCTGTCCACCAGGTATTGCCACACTCAAAACCACGTTAGCAGATGCACCAGAGGCAAGGGTTGTAGGTGGACTGATAAAACTAATCTGGGTAGAAGGTATGGTATAGCTGTCGTATGTGAGGTCCGATGCAACATAGGCAAACGGACCACTCAAATCAAGGTCAGTGTTACCAAACGGGTCAGGGTCGACGTTCATCCCATCCGTGTTCGGGTTTACCAGCAGGAAGATACCACTCTTTACAGTACCGGTATCTCCAGCAAGTATCATCATATTAGCCAGAAGCATCTGTTGATTGTCAGCTATATCGAGGTCATAGTCTGGCTTCACATACAGGCTGCACAGTATCGTAGCAGATGGGAATGCATCGTCATCCTTCACCGTAATCTCACCTGTATACCATCCTGTGTATTGACCTGCCGGTGCAATAATCTTCTTGGCAACATCCACAGTGTCTTCCATAAGTAGTTCTGTTATCTGTGGTGGCTCGAAGATTATATTCGAAGGATGGATCAGATGACCTGCATAATCCTGTAAGCTTGTTGATTCAAATATAATACCATAGAGGTCTGCATTACCGGTGTTAATGACAGAGAAGGTATCTGTCACAAATGCACCGTGGTCAACGCTGTCAACCTCTACAGTTGGAACAACTGCAATGCCCTCGGTAGGCCCAACATTCAAAATAAAGTCAAACCAGTCCATTAACTGATAACTCTTGGGTTCGGTTGGTATATAGTGTGCGCCTGAGAATGCACCTGTGGCACTTATGAGAATCTTGCCTGAGAAGTCATCATCGGGTTTGGTTGTCACAGGGTTGAGAGCAGTGTAGTTGGTTGCGTATGTTCCAAATGGCGTCCCTACAGGGACTACGACCTCAACCGAATACGATGCCTCCCACTGACCCATTAATAGGATATCAGGACCGAATACATATGCCTTTACGCTGTCCTGAGGATTATACATCCTGAACAGCCAGAGGCTGTCTGGCAACGGAAGGAGGGTATCAAGGTCAGGGTCATAAATACCAACTGAATCAGCGTCCTCTGTAGTAGGTCCGTCCCATGGGTCTGCTGCTAAGTTTTGCATCCAGTCAGGGTTCACAACAGAGAAGTGACCCCATACTGTTTCACCTGGCATGGCATTCAGGGTCATATAGTTGTCCGCATCTATGTTCATCTCACCCTGTGCAATGTCTATATCAGGTGCAGTAACTGTGAATTTAAAGAGGAATGCATCGAATGCCTCCTGTTCAGTGGGTGGTATTGGAGTAGAATTGGCCGTTAAGGTGCCAGAATATCCCGAACCTGTCGTAATAAAGGCATCTCCACCATCATACAGAGTATTAGCATCAACGTCCTGCCACAAATACACCCAGCCATAGTACTCACCAGGCGGCAGACAGTATGGATGGACCCATACCTGGACAGAATCCCACTCACCAAGGTCGAGCGAATCTATGAGTATCTTTGTACCATATGTACCCATATGGTTGAACCTGATTCTCCATTCAACAGAGTCTGCAGTAACAAAACCAGGACCTGAGTATGAATCAAACTGATATGTTACAAAGACACTATCCAGAACCGTATTACCCTGCCAGTCTGGGTTACCATAGAGATCAAGGGTATCCCACTCATCCGGATAGGAGTCACTCGGTGTACCACCAGGACCCCATGGTGCTCTTGCAAACCTCGGAAGTGCGGGAAGTCCGTTTATATCATTAATGTAATTAAAGTCAGCATCTGGTTCTGTATTGGGATTCGACTTAAAGAACACACCCATAAAGCTATCTACAGGTGATGCAGATAGGGCTATTGCCATATGCATCTCGTTGTCGAATGCGCCCATTGAATCCGGGTCTGAGGAACCGACACCATCGGGAAGAAGGTCGTTGTTCAGTATATCAACCTCCCATACAGGGTCAACCTCAACCTGGAATACGATTGTATCTATCGGATTGTTAAAGAAGGGAGCACCCTGCCAGAGAACCAGTCTACCCTCGTAAATACCAGGTATCTGTCCCCATGGTATATGCACCCTCACCCAGACCTCATCATCTAAATCACCTATGGGTAATCCGTTGTTTGGTGGACCACCGGTAGATGTGATTATAGCAGCAGGTGCTGGGAAAGGCCCTATCTTAACACCCTCGTCAACTCCCCAGATATCAACAGAATCAAATGGAATAATTAAAGTGTCTGGCCATAGACCTACAGGCGGTACCGTATATGTGGCTACATCAAATGCCCAGTCAAGGTCAGTACACGTCGCATAAATATCATCAAGGTTAACAGGACCAGTATTCAATATTACAAACATACCTGTTCCTGAATCTCCAGGTACAGGGTCGATAAATAAGGTATCACGTCCAGAACGCAGTGTGGTATCGGCGCCGGCCGGGAAGGGAAGTGTGAACGGTTTAATCTCGTAAGAGTCGTCGCCAAAAGGTACGGAAGCCTCACTCGGTGGGTCTAAGACACCATCGCCTAATCTTGGCTCCATTGGATTCGTATCAACAGCATCGTTCTCGCCTCCATGGTCAGAGTCAATGTCGCAGGGATTGGTCTCACCAGTACCACTATTGTCACCAGGATATATGTATGGATTGCCGGAGTAATCCCAGGAACCACTCTGGTTTACATCCTCACCAGGAGCGCCACCATCAACCAATCCATCACCATCCGTGTCATTGAATGCAGGGTCGGTCATAGAAGCAATATCCGTATCAGAGCTATGTGTAAATCCACCATTGGCACCATTGCCTGGGTTGGCATTCCACACACCCCAGAGTTGGGGTGGAAGTGTGCCTGAAACCGGAGGAGCGGCAGGTCTTATTCCCACATGCCACTCCAGACCGTCTGAGAGAACATCACCATCACCATCCCACCATAGGACGGGTGTCTGTGCCCAGTTTACCTCCCAGGAATCCACAAGCCCATCCTCATCTGTGTCGATGTCGTTGGGGTCTGTCTCGGTCCAGCCCGGGTCGGTTGGATCCCAGACACCCCAGGTGCCAGGAGCGGGAAATCCTCCATCACCCGCTATCATACCATCCCCAAATACACCCACGGGAGTAACGATTATTGGAAGGTCCTCGCCGGTGGGACCGCCATCGGGAAGCCCATCATTGTCGGTATCCCCATCATAGGGGTTGGTGAAGGTAGCGGGAGCTCCAGCGAATGCCGCATCCCGGTCCCATGTAAAGACGCCTGCATTTGTTCCAAAAATTGGAGGAGCCCAAGGAATACCAGTTACCACCATCACCTCTGTCCCGTCCTGGATAATATCAAAATCTGAGTCTACAAGTCTGGGGTCAGTGGTGTAGAAGTTACCACTAACACCGTAAGGTGTTGGGAAGATTGGGGGGCTAGCATTCTCCTCGCCGATCACAAAGGGCGTGGGCAAGGGTCCATACATATCATAACCTGGGGGTGCCAGTGCGCCGATGCAATAGGCATCCTTCATTCCATCGTCGTCATAGTCCAGATCAAGCCACGCCGGAACGCCATCGAAACCTAATGTAGGACCGAAGAACGATAGCTCCACCCAGTCGGGCAGCCCGTCACCATCGGAATCCTCTGGAACCGTGGGGTCTGTCTCTTCGATACCAACTGGACCAGATGGTGGGTCCTCTAGAATCCCATTATTTGCAACACCTGTTGGTCCAAGTCCATTGTCCTCACCCGTCGATGGATAGGTGCCGGGTGCGTAGGCGATACCAAATAGTGTGCCATCACCATCAATGAGCCAGTCATTGTCTGAATCAACATCGAGGGCGTTGATGATCCCATCGCCCTCGGAATCTACATTGCCCTCATTGCCCACGTTCTCGGTTCTGCCATCGCCATCTGTATCAACGAGAAGAGCATTGGTTCCGTACACAGTTCTCTCGTCATCATTCCATCCATCCGCATCCGAATCCGTGTCAAGGGCATTGGTAGTCCCATCACCATCTGGCTGGTCGATAGTAGCCGTTTCCCAGCCATCATAACCATCATTTACATTATCACCATCGGTGTCTATCGTGAGAGGTTCTGTCTCGCCAGCATCTACATCGCTACTGAAGTTCCAGTCCTCTCCGACACCATCAAATAGAAAGTCGTTGTCTATATCGTTATCCTTTGCACGTGCATAAGTGTCTTCGTCGGCATTGTCCGCTCCGACACCTATGGTATTGTCATCCCTGCCGTCTATATCTGTATCACTTCCAAGGGCGTATGTGTAAACGGGGATGAGACCATTCGCATCCTCAACATTATCTGTCCAGCCATCATTGTCTGAATCGGTATCGAGGGCGTTCGTAGTGACATCGGCATCTGAGTCGAGAATGACCGTCTCCCATCCATCATAACCGTCGTTTACACCTTCAAGGTCTGTATCTATGGCATTGGGGTCTGTCTCTGTGGCAGCCCATAAGCCATCCTGATTTATGTCCTCAACCCAACCATTAAATAAGTTGTCATTATCCTCATCGGGCTCGAACGGGTTGGTGGTTGTTGCTCCGCCGTCCGCGTCGACAACGATGACGCCAACATTGGTCGCAAAACAACCCAGGAGTGCGATTGCGTCGGGGAAGTATTCTGTGGCAATAGGAACGCCACCAGCATATACGGTTGAGAGACCGTGTTCTGTTCCGCCCTGCACGATGTCGAAGTCTGTATCGATTAATGTCCCCTCTAAGCCCTGAGCGTATGCCATTCCATTACCTGTAAATCCGGTTATGGGGTCGTATTCACCAAACTCGCCGGGCTGCTCGCCTGCAGTATACAATCCATCTCCATTACCACCAAAGCCAACACCAGCTGCCCAGGGTGCATCGCCCCATCCATCCAGGAATCCGTCGTCTTCTGTGTCAGCGTCATTGAATAGTGTTCCAAGACAGATTTCGTGACCGTCCTTCAGCCCGTCGCCGTCGGTATCTGCGACAAGCGGCGTTCCGTCGACACAGTCCTTAATCCAGTCGTAATCCGAATCAGGATTGCGAGGATCAGTCTCATCTGTTGGATCACCCGCTGCTATGCTATCAACCTTACCATCATGGTCGGCGTCTTCATTCCCGTCGATACCACAGCCTGCAAATATTATATTACTTGAGTCTCCATCTGTATCTCTCATCAAGGGGTCTGTCCAGTGTGAGATAGAACCGGCACCAAGCGGAGACACAGCAGCCCTTTCGATATTGTCATCAAGACCATCACCATCTGTGTCTGGATTAGTCGGATCTGTCCTCTTTGGAGCCCAATTAACAATAGCACCAACAGGAAGGACCTCGTCACCATCATACAGCCCGTCACCGTCTGTATCCTTAACTCCCACAGCAGACCCTTCAAGATCCTCCATCCCGTCGAGAAGCCGGTCACCATCTGTATCAAGTGGATTGGTGAACTGATGCATATATCCCTTACAGGGATTGAATCCATCCTGTCCACCAGATTTCCAGAATCCATCTATCTCATCCTGATCAGGCTCATTATCCGGGTCTGAACTGAGTAGAACTATATGGTCAGAATTTGCAGTAGAGTAAAATGTTGGGAATAATGTGTTGTTTGTTGCATCCCACATATAGTCAAATTGTGTAGAGGCAATTGGTATACGGAGAGTATATGTCAGGACAGAGTTAACCATAGGCTCTGCACCAGGGTTTGTTGAACCAAATATACCAAGATGGAGTGGGTGTTTGGTTGCCCTGTACTCCTGATAATCCGTAGCCCCATCACCATCTGAGTCAAGGTCAAGGGCATTCATAACTCCATCTGCATCAGGGTCACCATAACCCTCTACATAGTCCCAGAAGATAATAAACATTGAATCCGGGCGGGGGTCCCATCTATCACTCAGTGCCGAATCCGGGTATGTTACACCGTCTACAAGCGAGTCATTATCCGTATCGATAAGCCTCGGGTTGGTAGCTCGGAAATCAAAACTCAGGTTAATTGCCTTTGCCTTTTTAAGACTGCCTGAACTCTGTCGAGGAATTGTGTCCTTAACTCCTGGGCTTATGAATGCACATTTAATCCAACCCATGGTGAGTTCACCAGGGATATCACCATCTGTAGTATCGAATCCATAATCGCTATTCATATCTGTAAATCCATCGAGTAGCCCATCACCATCTGTATCAGGATTAAGTGGGTCGGATGAGAACCAGGCACCTATCCAATTGCCTAAAACATCCCTGTAACCAGCAGCTGGATTCACTGCGTTTGGAACCGGGCCCAAATCTATAAAATGGGGGAACCACTCATCGCCATCCCACAGACCGTCTCCGTCGGTATCGGGATTGTACGGGTCCGTCTCCGAGCCGCCGTTTGCCTTGGTCGTCAACTCGTAGTTATCGGGAAGCCCGTCGCCGTCGGAATCAAGCCAACCATCCGTGGATATGGGGTCGAGCGGGTCTTCCATACCGTAACCATCGTGGTCGGCTCCATACACCTCAACATAATTTATGCCATTTAAGGGAGGTGAATATCCAACGCCCAATACCCAGGTTGGATAGTCCTCGACCAGTCCCTCATAGATGGGATAAGTTACTAAGTCGTTCGCTGTGAAGGAATCGCCATCTGTATTTTTACTGAGGGGGTTTGTGCCGTAGGAGAGTTCGGCACCGTCGTTGATACCATCGCCATCTGTATCAATAAGAGCGGGGTTAGTCCTCTCGAAATTGCCTGCACCTGAACCATTGTTCAAATCGAGGTCATTACCCGCCTCAAATCCATCGGAGAGACCATCTCCATCGGTATCAAAAAGTATTGAACTCGTCCCAAAGATGGACTCATTGGGAGTAGTCCCATCAGCATAAGTCCAGCCCGGGTTGTATGAGCCGTCGAATAGTCCATCATTGTCAGAATCTATATCCCTGATGTCGGGAATACCATCACTATCTGTATCCTGAATGATAGTGGGTGAACCCTCCGTGGCATCCAAAAGTCCGTCGCCGTCGGAATCGAGTGAGAGAGGATTCGCACCCACTGCGAGCTCTGCTGCATCCCCGAAACCGTCGCCGTCGGTATCCACGAGGGTTGGGTCGCACCTCTGGAAAGTGGCGGGAGTTGCCGACCCATCGGTCAAATCGAGGTCGTTACCTGCCTCCCAACCGTCGGTGAGACCATCACCATCGGTATCCGAGAGCCTCCAGTCAGAGGCAAATGCACTTCCAATACCGAGGGCTGCCTGCATCGCCGCTGAACACTCGTTCGGTAATGTGCCATCGGCGTATGTCCAGCCGGGGTTGTAGTTGCCGTCAAATAGTCCGTCGTTGTCCGAATCAAGGTCCCTTGCATCGGGCATATCATCGCCGTCTGTATCCGTGGGCGTGCCGGAGATATACATATTCCAGCTCGCATCCCACACGAGTACGGGGGAACCGGGGAGTGCCTCCACGGAATCGACTATACCATCGCCGTCCGTGTCGGGCGTATTAGGATTCAGCCTGTGCTTGAATTCAAGTTCATCTGCGAGACCATCGCCGTCCCCATCGGTATATCCGTATGGGTCAGTAAAAAATACAAACTCCTCCGTTCCGTCAGCCAGGCCGTCTCCATCGGAATCCATATTCAGAAATCGAGGTACTCCACCGAAGCCGGGGGTGTTGTCCTCTATCCCCGTGGTATATGTTACACCATCAAGAAGTCCATCGTTATCTGAATCGAGGTCGAGCGGACTGTACATACCATCGCCGTCGGGGTCATCCGGGGCAATAGTCAAGTCGCCCGCCAGATTCCACTCAATATCGTCCGTGAGACCATCGCCGTCGGAATCTGTGTTAAGTGGACTGGTTCCATAAGCAATCTCAAGGAAATCACCTATACCATCAACATCAGAATCTGCCATATTCGGATTGGTTAGATACGTATGAACCTCGTTGCCGTCATTAATACCATCACCATCGGTGTCAGCATTATATGGGTCGGTTCCTACATCACCAACCTCATATCTGTACGTTCCACCAAATTGATTAAAACTCAGCCAGCTTCCTCCTGGCTGCGATGGATCCCCTACCCAGGCAAACTGTCCATCCAGTATTCCATCATTGTCTGAATCAAGGTCAAGTGTGTTTGGAACACCATCACCATCTGCATCCTGAGGAAGACCAGTTACTACAGGGTCAATAGGGGAAGGTAACCAGGTGTGGACACCCTTATATTCTGCCCCGTCTATTATCCCATCACCATCCGTATCAAAGCACTGGGGATCTGTCTCCCCGAGATGGGGCTCGAAAACACCATTTTTATTAGCATCTTCAAGAGAATCAGGAACCCCATCAGCATCAAAATCTGCATTAGGCATCGGAGCAACAGTCCAGATACCATGCATCATATCAATGTGGTCTGGTAGTCCGTTCTGGTTTCTATCCGGGGGAGTATAAATTGCCCCAAGGGGCAGTGCAACCATTGCCCCAATCAATAATACGAGAGGGAATATAATTCCTCTCATCTTCTTACCTCCAACCTTTTCCAACATACCTACCTCCTTTCTTTCGCGTTTAATTTTAAATATTACTCTTGTTCTCCATACATTTAATATTCTCTGAAAAGATATGGGACTTAAACCATCATTCAACATATTCCCCCCTTATTGCTGCAATATAGAAATAATAAAAATCCATATACACATATATTCTCACATATGCGGTGAGCATCTTAATAATTATGTCTACTTTTGCTACCGTCAAAAAAATTACTTGCACGTATAAATATAATATCAAATATTTTATGATTTGTCAAGAAAAAAGTATAATTTTTATAAAAAGTTAAAATTTAGTACAAATACAATACTGCAAACGCTTTTTGTGTAATATATCATAAATTCCAATACCTTTTTATCTCAAAAACCCTTAAAATCTTACAATTTTAGAGGGTAAGTGCGAGGTAATACTTAAGATAACCTCTTTAACTCCTTTGACCTTATATCTGCTATTCTAACAGGCTCTGGAATCCTTCTACCTCTTATACAGCCTGTGATTATCTCAACCGCCTTCCCTAAAGTAATAAGGTTGCCAGGTGATATGAAGAGTGGTTTGACATTAGTTTTTGTCCTTAGTACACATCCAACCACCCTCCCCATATATGAGAGAGTGCTCATACTCCCCTTTTCCAGGCCCATCTCTTCATATTCTCCAATAAGCCTCGATTTTGCACATCCTATGGTCGGCTTTTGGAATAATACACCAATATGTGTGGCAAGTCCCATGCCTCTGGGGTGTGCAACACCCTGCCCATCACATATTAGGACATCTGGCTCGAATTTTATCCGTAATAGGGCATCCATTATTACCGGTATCTCCCTGAATGAGAGAAACCCGGGGACATAGGGGAGTGAGACTTCCCGAATGGCTGTGCTCTCTTCAATCAGTTTCAATTCAGGATAAGAAAACACATCGCAAACAGCATAAGCTACATTGCCACGAAATGCAACATCAATACCAGCGACACTTTCTGGTTTCGACTTATTAACCCTTAAGATTACCTTCTTCCTCAAGTTCTCCTGGATATCTCTTGCTTGCTTCAGGGATATATCAAATGGGTGGGTGATAACTGGTTTCATATTTTTCCTGCCACAAAGAGACCAAGAAATTCTTATTCTTTATTTTTTTGCCACAAAGTCACCAAGACACAAAGAATTTCTTTTATTATAAATATTTTTAATTTTTTATATTGACAATTGTTTTTTTTGTCATTATCAAGATGAGATTGCTTCGTAGCTTCCCCTCCTCGCAATGACGTAAACTGTAGCTGTCATTGTGAGTATTTTCTCAACATTTAACATTAAACATATAACATGTAACATTCCCCATTCCACATTCAACATTAAACATTTAACATTACACATTCATCATCCAACATTCAACATTAAACATGTAACATTTAACATGTAACATCCAACATCGGCATTTTCACGCCCTTCTTCTTTGCTGTCTCTATTGCAAGGGTATACCCAGCATCAGAATGCCTTGCAATACCTATACCAGGGTCATTTGTCAAAACCCTTTCAAGCCGACTGTCCATCGCCTCTGTCCCGTCTGCACAAATGACCTGACCTGCATGGATTGACAACCCTATGCCAACACCTCCGCCATGATGTACAGATACCCAGGTTGCACCAGAGGCAGTATTGAGTAATGCATTAAGGATAGGCCAGTCAGCAATTGCATCAGAGCCATCCTTCATACCCTCTGTCTCTCTATATGGTGAAGCCACAGAACCCGTATCAAGGTGATCCCTTCCAATCACTATGGGAGCCGAAATCTCACCCTTTCTTATCATATGATTTATTATAAGCCCAAATCGTGCTCTCTCTCCATAACCAAGCCAGCATATTCTTGAAGGAAGACCCTGAAATGGCACCTTTTCCCTTGCAATTCTAATCCATCTTATAAGTGATTCATCTTTCTTGAACTCCCTCAATATTACTTCATCAAGTTTATAAATATCCTCTTTTTTACCTGAAAGTGCTACCCATCTGAACGGTCCCTTGCCAATGCAAAACAGCGGTCTTATATATTCAGGGACAAATCCTGGAATATTAAATGCATTATCTACACCTGCCTTCTTAGCCTGCCCTCTAATATTATTCCCATAGTCGAATGCAACAGCTCCCCTCTTCTGCATCTCGAGCATTGCATCCATCTGGTGTGCAATTGATTCATATGCTCGTTTTATATACTCCTGTGGATTCTCCTTGCGAAGCACAAGAGCATCCTCTAAACTCATACCACCAGGCACATATCCATTCAACTCATCATGCGCTGATGTCTGGTCTGTAAGTACATCGGGTATTATACCCCTCTTTAGTAGTTCTGGATGGGTCTCTGACGCATTGCCTATAAGTCCAACAGATAGAGGCTTTCCAGCTCTCTTTGCACCCATTACTAAATCTATTGCCTCATCAAGTGAATCAGTTATTCTGTTACAGAACCCCTGTTTTATTCTCCTCTCAATCCTTTTCTTATCAACCTCGACATCGAGTATAATACCACCATTCATGGTAACTGATAAAGGTTGTGCACCTGACATTCCACCCATTCCTGCAGTAAGCACAAATTTTCCTTTTAGTGAACCATCGAAATGTTTTTCGGCACAAGCCGAGAACGTCTCATATGTACCCTGAATTATTCCCTGAGTACCTATGTATATCCACGAACCTGCAGTCATCTGTCCATACATTATCAATCCCATAGCCTCCAGCTTTCTGAAATAATCCCAGTTCGCCCAGTCGGGTACAAGTAGAGAGTTGGCTATAAGAACCCTTGGTGCATGTTCATATGTCTTAAAAACACCCACTGGTTTGCCTGACTGCACAAGCAGTGTCTCATCCTCCCCCAATTCCTCCAGGGATTTTAATATGGCGTTAAAACAATCCCAGTTTCTTGCAGCCTTTCCACTGCCGCCATAAACAATAAGTTCTTCTGGGAGCTCTGCAATATCAGGAGAAAGATTGTTCATAAGACACCTATATGGAGCCTCTATCTGCCAATTCTTACAATGAAGCTTGCTACCTATAGGTGATTTGATTGTACGACTCATATCTCCCCCTGGTATAATCTTTTGTATTGCCAAAAAACTAACCACATATTCACCCTGTTAAATATCTTAACAATGAATGTCAGAAGGCTACAGTAAACGCTTCTATTAAACAGGGTGAACCCTGTTAAATAGTTACAAAATTAAGTACAAGTAATCACTCCTCGTACTTTATTTAACAGGGGAACCACAGAGCAACTAATTTTTAGACGTTGTCCAAAAGTGTTGTGATGACTAACAAGAGGACAACTGTCATTGCAAGTCTCTACGGACTTGGCAATCTCATCACAACGTCTGTCATTGCGAGTGAATGAAATGAACGCGGCAATCTCATCACAACGTCTGTCATTGCGAGTGAATGAAATGAACGCGGCAATCTCATATATTATATAATTCAGCAAAAAGCGATTGCTTCACCCTTACGGATTCGCAATGACAGAAAAGACTCGTATCACGTAACTTTGGGACACTCCCAATTTTTAAATTATCAATTTTTTGTTTGCTTTCCCATAATTCTTGTAGGGGTCGGATTTATCCGACCCATTTCTTTTGCGGGTTCGATAAATCGAACCCCTACATTCCCGTTTTCATATCCTACTTAAACTATTATATGTAAGAATAATAAAAATAACTGGTAGGAGTCCGTCGTTTGACGGACGATAAGTTTGTGAAATGTTACATGTTTAATGTTAAATGTTGAGAAAGTACTCGCAATGACACAATCATTACACATCTTTTGAACATTATTTAAACCAAATATATTGGATATAAACCGAAAGTAATTTAATAACAGGAACTTTTACAAGAATTGTCTCAATCGCTCTTTCCTACTCTTGACTTCTTTTTAAATAGGTTATAACCTATAAACTCTCCAATTGGAAAGGAAAGAGCGATAGCATAATATCTATAATCCTTCTCCTGGAAAACCAGACTGCTCAACAGACCTGCGGCGAGACCGCCAATAAAGGTAGGAATATAATTCCCCTCGTCAAATCTTTCTCCTATTAAGTAAGTTGTGATGGATGATAAAACAAGCCCGGAAGACAATGCAATAATACTCGATTCCTCATCATTACATCCTAAAAAAGTGGCTGTATTGAATCCAATAGCCCATCCCAAAAAACTTCCAACCTCACCACCACCTAACTCCATAACATACTTGGCAGATTGGGGGAAGACAGGCTGGCTAATAATGAACAGACAAAATATAAATGTCATTTTCTATTCCTGCTACTATACCAAGTATTGTCAAAAACTTAACCACACCTGCCTACCGTCAGGCAGGGAGAGCAGTTTTCAATCTTACCTTGTCTCTTTTCGCAAGGTTAACTTGCCTGACGGCAGTCAGGAAACCTTGCCCTACACTTCAATTCCTCGTCTTTCTTCTCTTATCGCCCCGCCAAAGGCGAGGCTCCTACTCTTCCTTTTTGTAGGAGGGGTTTCCTAACCCCGATTAAATTATCGTCCGTCAAACGACGGACTCCTACTTTTAATTGTCTATTTTCGATTGTCGATTCCTGTCTACCGACAGGTAGATACAATTTCTTTACAATATCATTTAACCTAATCAACCAATTAACTTTTCAACTAATCAACTCTTATCTCATTTCACATTTTACATTGTTTCTTTTACTCCGTGTCCTCCCTGCCCCGCCGACGGCGGGGTGAATGGTTTGTCATATTCTTTCATATTCTATTTGACACTACCCTACACCACTACAGGCATTAAGAGATACACAACCTCCTCAGCTTCTGCCTGGGTTTCGGGAAGAAATACCCCTGCATGCATCCCATCCTTCAACATAACCTTGACTTCATCTGTGTCTATGCGCGAAAGAACCTCTGTAAGATAAGTTATATTATACCCAACGTCAAACTCATCTCCTTCATACTTGCATTCAAGTTCTTCGCTTGACTCTCCAACCTCAGAAACAGCTCGTACAGAAACCTTGCCTGATGACATTCTTAATCTTACCATCCTGGTGAGTGGGTCAGAAATAACATTTGCCCTTTTCAATGCTCCGATAAATTCTGTCTTGTTGATAATTATAACCTTGTCATTATCTTGAGGGATTACACCTTCATAATCAGGAAAATCTCCCTCTACAAGCCTTGAGACCAAAACGGTGTCCTCCACATAGAAACCTATCGCCTGCTCTTCTAACCTTATCTCGATGTCACCCTTAAGCTTGCTTGCAAATCTTGCTGTCTTCTCACTTACTATCGCCCTCTTTTCGATGTCAAATTCTCCTTTTTTTTCGATAAGAGCAAGTCTATGCCCGTCTGTGGCAACCATACGCAAGTATTCCTTCTTTACCTCTAAAAGTGCTCCCTGGGGCGAGGGCGAGTATGACTCTCGCGATACAGCAAATACCGTAGAATCCACAATCCTTTTGAGAAGCTCGCTCTTGAGTGTTAGCTTTATACCCTCCTTTATGCTTACCACAGCAGGATAATCATCCCTTGGTATAGATTGAAGTTTATAATTGCCCTTACCACATCTAATAGTTAAAGCTGTTTCTTCACTTTCAAGACTTATCTCTTCATCAGGTAATTCTCTCACTATATCATAAAACCTTCTTCCCGGAACAGTGGTGTCGCCCTCTTCCTCAATTTTTGCATCACCAATAGAAGTTATCGCCATCTCTGAATCCTGCCCTGTTATATAGACCCTGCCCGCCTTAGCCTCTACAAGAACATTGGAATATACAGGGATACTGCTCCTCTCAGGAACTACAGGATGGACAGTTGAAAGCATGCTCATCAATCTTTCTCTATCAAACTTTATCTTCATAAAACCTCCGTGTTAAATAATAGGTATTGTCAAAAGACTTTTGTCTATTTTCTTCTAATTCGTTAGCTAACGAATAACCTATAATTTTAAAAGCAGTTATCTACTTTTTGCTTGCCTCCCTGATTCTTGTAGGGGTCGGATTTATCCGACCCGTTTCTATATAATTCTTCAAATCTTATTCTTTCTACTAACGGATTGTCCTCTATATAATTACGAATATTATGTAAGTCTTTCTCGTTCCTGATTACATGCTCATAATAATTACTTTGCCAAAATTTCTGCTTTACCTTGTGGGTTCGATAAATCGAACCCCTACATTTTTGCTTTCATATCCTTTCATATTATTTTTGACACTACCAAATAATAATATTACAGATTTTAGATTGAAATTAGAAATCACAAATACGAATCACGAAATACCGATGACTGATTACCGATCCTTTGTGCCTTTCCGTTGGTCCGTTAGCCAACGGATAACTAACGGACTTCGTGGTGAAATTTCCAAATGCATTTTCATTATAACATAAAAAAGGTAAAAATGCAAGAATTTTTTAAAGCCACCTCTTTTTTATATATATAATTGCCTCATCTTTCGTCTCAAGATTACCCAGTGTTATCTCTTCCTCTACCATAGACAGAATCTCTCTGAATATAGGTCCGGGAACAAGACCAAGTGCTATCAGATCATCACCTGTTACAAGTCTCTCCTTCATCTGTTCTTTTTGTGTCATTACATCAACCGCATCATTGACTAACTGCATAAGTCCATTCGATAAAAGTCCTGCCGAGGCATAAGCATCTGAGAGGGCGAGAAGAAGAAGTCCCGGCGTATCCTCACCAGAGGATGATACAAGTCTTACAACTGCCCTGCGAGTATAATTGTGATCAGAAGCAAGAAGATGTGGTCTCATATGCTGCTTGATAAGTGTAGTAATAATTGATTTCTCCTCATTAGAAAGTCTCAGTCTGGTTTTTACTATATCCACTCCCACCTTTTCATGTCCATAAAAGTGTACTCTGTCCTTTTTAAACTCGCACGTTTGTGGTTTACCAACATCATGGAGCAGACATGCAAGTTTTAATACAGTCTTGTTCCTTTCAAGGTACTCAAGAAATATGTGAGGACAGGGCAACATATCTATTTTTAGCTCTTCAAGAGCCCTTACAGTATTAATAGAATGATAAACAAGATCACCATAGGGTTTATTCTGAGGTACACCCTTGAGAGATGAGAACTCGGGAATAATTTCATCAAGTACCCCCATCTCTGCCATATCACTTAATGTTTGCCAGCATGGTGTACCATTTAATATATAGAACAATTCAGTCTTTATTCTCTCCTCAGCCACTCCCTTCAATTTATCCTTATACCTGCTCATCCAGCATCTGGTTCTCCTGTCTATAGAGAAATCATAAATACACTTGAACCTGAATGCGCGAATAACCCTCAATGGGTCATCGCTTATATTCTTTTCATACATTGCTCTAATTATACCCCTCCTTAAATCCCTTTTACCTCCGAATGGATCGATAATGCGGGACGATGGAAGTTTAATCGCCATTGAATTTATTGTGAAATCCCTTCTTTTTAGGTCAGTTACTATATCAATACCACCATTGAAATCGAATATATAGTCACCAATAACTACCCTTGCCTCGTCCCTATCCTCATCAAGTAGTATAAAACTACCTCCAACTTTTTCTGAGAAATTCCTTGCAAGCTCTATACCACTTCCTATTACAAATAAATCAAAATCCTTTGGTCTGAGTCCAAGCAGCATGTCTCTTATTGTACCTCCAACAAGGTAGACATTCTGTTTTCTATAAAAAGAAGATAGGGATGATATTATATCCATAGAATTATTATTTGGTTTGATAAACATAATATAATTTTAGATTTTATCCCAAAGTGTATTGATAACAGAAAAAAGGACACCTGTTATTGCGAGTCCGTCGCACTTCTTGACGGATAGCGAAGCAATTTCATTCCTTAATATCAATCACTGATATGAGATTGCTTCATCCTTACGGATTCGCAATGACAGACTAGATTTGTGTCATTGCGAGCGAATGTAATGAGCGTGGCAATCTCATCTTCAACATTAAACATTTCACATCTAACAGTCTGAAGACTGTCACTCCTATCAAGTTTCTTTAAATTCCAAGAATTGAGATTGCTTAGTCGTCCGTTAATCCGTCGCACTTCTTGATGGACGATGGACTCCTCGCAATGACAATTACCTGTTTTCTGTCGTTCGCACGACCCCGCCTTTGGCGTGGTGACCCGAAGCCTGCGACCACCATTTATAGACTTTGGAGTGCTGTGACCACATTTACCCTGTAGAGGAATACTCTAT
>JAGMCL010000012.1 GCA_023129165.1 Caldifarciminota bacterium
GAAATGCCATTAAATTTTTATCTATAAACAACTATGAAAGGTTTGGCTTTTAATTCAAGTCCAAGAAAAAATAATGGAGCAACGGATATGGTGCTCAATAAATTTTTGGAAGGAATCAAAGATGCGGGTGGAGATTTTGAAAAAATTTATCTAAACGACAAAAAAATAAATCAATGCAGGGGCTGCTTTGGATGTTGGACTAAAACTCCTGGAAAATGTGTTTTTCAAAATGATGATATGCCAGAAATATTAAAAAAACTGGAGGAGGCAGACATAATAATTTACGCAACCCCACTTTATCACTTCAACATGACGAGTTATATGAAAATCATGATAGAAAAGACATTGCCTTTGCTGGAACCATTTTTAATAAAAGACAAAGAACTTACAACACATCCGAGAAGAAATAAAAAGAAAAAAGCAAAATGGGTAATCATTTCTGTGTGTGGTTTTCCAGAGATTGAACATTTTCAAGCACTTGATTTATGTTTTAAACAGAATGCTCGAGCCCATGGCGCAGAAATAATTGGAAAAATTTATCGACCATCATCGGAAGTATTAAAATCGGGTGCTCCATTATTTAAAGCATATCTTAAAAATTGTTATTTGGCTGGCAAAGAAGTTATCGAAAATGGAAAAATAAAAGAAGAAACGCAGCGAAAACTATATAAGGACTTTATTATGCCAAAATTTTTATTCAGATTTATGGCTAATAGATTTTGGAAAAAGCAAATACAATAATCTATCAAAATTTAATGGCACATCGTATAACACATATTAAAGGCAATTTGTCAAGAAAAAAATGTTCCCTATAACGATTTTTATAAAAAAATCGTTTTCTTTGCACAAATAACAGACTGGGCTTCTACAATTCAGGTATCAGACCGTAGATTTTGGGATTTAGCAGCTTTGACCCATGGACTGGTATCTGAATTGCAGATAATCCCTGTGCGAAACAGTTGGTTCGTAAACACATATTAAAGGCTCACTTTATTCGCCCAAATTGCCTTCGGCAACTTCTTTTATCCGCAAAACGTCGATAGGCTAAATTACAAACCGGGGTCAGGCTGAAAAATAGAAATAACTTCTGAGGGAATTGAAGATAAAACTGATTAATATTTGTCGATGGCGAGAAAACTGAAGATAGAATATCTTGAAGAGTAAAAATTGTAACCTATGTAATAAAAGTTAGAAATTTAGTTATTTCTATTTTTCAGCCTGACCCCAAAGTCCTCTTTTTGTAATTCCAAAATGTTGATAGGCAAGCAAAGTCGCCTCTCGGCCACGAGGTGTGCGTTTTATAAATCCTTTCTGGAGAAGAAAAGGTTCAAAAACCTCTGATATGGTATCCTCTTCTTCTCCTATCGATGCTGCAAGAGTTGATAGTCCCACGGGTCCACCACTATATTTTTCCATTATTGTCATTAGTATCTTCTTGTCCATCTCATCCAATCCAGAACTATCAACATCGAGCATGGATAGTGCAAATTCTGTTATGGCGTCTGTTATCTTTCCTTCCCCTTTTACCTCTGCATAATCTCTTACTCTCTTTAATAACCTGTTTGCAATTCGTGGTGTTCCCCTGGCTCTTCTGGCTATCTCTAAACTCGCCTCATCAGTTATCTCTATTCCAAGTAGGGATGCAGAACGCTTTACTATAAGTAATAGTTCCTCTGGAAGATAAAAATCGAGTCTGAACCTCAAATCAAATCTTGAGCGAAGAGGTGATGAGAGAAGTCCACTCCTTGTTGTAGCTCCAACAAGTGTAAACGGCGATAGTTTTAATTTAAGACACCTTGCGTTTGGTCCGGAATCTAAGAGAATATCAAGAGAGAAATCCTCCATTGCAGGATAGAGATACTCCTCAATCACCTTTCCAAGTCTGTGCATCTCATCAATGAATAAAATGTCATTATTCTTTAATTTAGTAAGGATACCAGCGAGATCAGCTGGTCTCTCAAGTATGGGACCCGATGTGGAGATTATATTAACCCCTAATTCCTTTGAGACAATGTTGGCAAGGGTCGTCTTGCCCAGTCCGGGTGGTCCATAAAATAGTATATGGTCTAATGGTTCTCCTCTACGTTTCGTCGCTTCAATAAAAACCTTCAAGTTCTCTTTAAGCTTGTCTTGCCCGACAAAATCACTGAATGCCTTTGGCCTGAGAGCCCTTTCTGTATCTTTCTCTTCCTCTATAGGAAAAGGTGTTGTTACATCCTCTTTCTTCATAAACTCTTTGATTAAGCGTTTTTCAATGCTTCTTTTATAAGTGCTTCTATATCATCCTGAGGTATTGACTTGCTAACTCTTGAAAGCGCTTTCATAGCCTCATTCCTTGTAAATCCTAATGAAACAAGAGCAGATAAAGCCTCGTCAGAAACCACATCTTCGACAAACAATCCCTTCATCTCAAAAATAATCGTTTCTCCCCTTTTCCTCCCAATACCCTTAACACTTGCAAGTGACTCGACATCTCCTCTTTCTAAAACACCTTTAAACTCATCAAACCTTATGCTCGAAAGTATTCTCAATGCCGTTTCCCCACCAATTCCTCTTACCTTCAAGAGTGATTCAAAGTATCTACGCTCATCTTTTGTATAGAATCCGAAAAGTTCTATCACCTCATTTTTAATCATCATAGTTATAAAAAGCCGCACCCTTCCCGCCTCAATCTGTTCAAAAGTGGAAATAGGTATTTTAATCTCATATCCAATACCACCTGAATCTATTACGACTCTTGTTGGTTCAGACTCAATGATCTCACCTTCTATGTGACTTATAAACATTATTTACTTATAAAAAAATTACCACAATTTAATCAAAATCGAATTTACTTAACCCATGCAAGTCACCAATGTTTCTTTCATAATGAGGGGTATGAGCTTTATCAAGATAAAAGATAACTCTTTTACAGGACTTACATGTTACAGTCAATTTTTCTATGCTCTCCTCTGTTTCAAATGTAACTGCACTTCCACAGAAGGGGCATATACCTATAAAACTTTCAGGCAACTCCTTT
This sequence comes from Caldifarciminota bacterium, assembly GCA_023129165.1. Taxonomy (GTDB): domain Bacteria; phylum Hydrothermota; class UBA3073; order UBA3073; family UBA3073; genus JAGMCL01. The sequence continues at coordinate 3,020 of JAGMCL010000012.1, forward strand.
GTAAATTTTCTAAAAACATCCTGCTCTTCATTCGTGTCCACTTTCTTATTTTTCCCGAATCTATTCTTCTTGAATATTCCCATACATCCTCCATTTGATACTAATAGTATTGTCAAAAATTTAACCACAGATTCACCCTGTTAAATATTTACAAAATTAAGTACAAGTAACCACACTTGGTACTTTATTTAACAGGGGAGCCACAGAGAATTAAATTTACTCCCTGCCCTGTTAGATGTTCTTGTCCCGTGAGATGCTCTTGTCCCGTGAGATGCTCGCTATCTAATGGGACGCTATCTAATGGGACGCTATCTAATGGGATACTATCTAACGGGGTGAATGACCTCTGTGGTTTGTCATATTCTTTCATATTCTATTTGACACTACCATACTAATAAAATTTATTTACTGGTTTATTATTTTACTATTTTCCATTCACCACATAGTGCACAAGCGCAGGCATCTATTATATGTTCTGACAATCCGCTTTGTGTGTTTAGCAACTTTTCAATCATATATCTTACTTGCTGTTTAGATGCCCTTCCATTACCAGTTACTGTCTTTTTCACCTCAGCCGGAGAGATCTCGTATATGTGCGTATTATGAGTTGCAAGTAAAATGGAACCTCTCGCATGGGAAAGAGATATAAGAGTTTTAAGATTTTTGCCAGAATAAAGACTTTCTATAACACTAATTTCAGGTCTTTCTCTTCTCACAACATCCTTGATTCCCATGTATATTACGTTTATTCTCTCTGCAAGACTCTCCCTCTTATCTGTTCGAATAATACCCGTTGAGATAATATTACCATCAGATAAAACAGCATAGCCAGTCTCAGATAAACCACAGTCTATACCCAGTATCCGCATAATTGTAAATTAATATTTCAAAAACACAGCGTATGTATAAGTGGAAAATTATCTTATTCCTTGTGAATCCTATAGAGTTATATCGAGAGCTTCAGATATTCATTAGAAGTGATATTAGACGCTGTACTCCTTTAGGACTTCATCGGGTATATCAAAATTTGCATGGACATTTTGAACATCGTTATGCTCTTCGAGTTCATCCATAAGTTTAAGTATATGCCCTGCATCCTTTGCGCCCACCTTTACAGTTGATTGTGGAGTCTTGGTTAATTCAGCAGAACCAATTTCTATGTTTTCATTTTTGAGTTTGGACTTCACTTGTTCAAAATCCTTTGGGATAGCTATTATCTGATAGGAATCATCTTCTACAACTACATCCTCAGCTCCTGCATCAAGAGCTATTGTGAGAAGCCTATCTTCATCAACTTTATCTTTATCCACATAGATAACTCCACTTTCCTTAAACATCCATGAGACACACCCATTTTCACCAAGATTGCCACCATGGTGGGAAAAAATATGACGGATTTCACTGGTTGTACGATTTTTGTTATCTGTGACAGCCTCTACAAGAATGGCAACTCCAGAAGGTCCGTACCCTTCGTAACTCACCTCTTCATAATGTATACCCTCAAGTTCTCCTGTTCCTCTCATTATAGCCTTCTTTATATTATCATGAGGCATATTCTGAGCCTTAGCTGCTTCTATAGCCGATCGCAGTCTGGAGTTAGTCTCTGGATTTCCTCCACCTTCTCTTGCTGAAACCGTTATCTCTCTGATGAGACGTGTAAACACCTTTCCTCTCTGGGTGTCAACCTTTGCCTTCTTTCTTCTTATCGTTGCCCATTTTGAATGACCTGACATTGATACCCCCTGAGACTTTTCTAAAAGAAAGTAAAATTTATAGTATTAGATATCTATCTTTTATACTTAAATATAAGGATTATCCCTATGGCTATCAATACCAAAGGCATGATTTTAATCCAGAATGTCCTGAAGGTAAATAAGATAAGTATTAAACCTATTACTACTAATGCAACCCCTCCCCAAAATGCACCCTTATCATTTTCTTCTGTTACTTCTTCCTTACTCCTGCCTTTTTTTACATCCTCCTGAGAGGGAATTACTATCCATGCAATGATATAGGCAAGTACACCAGCCCCACCTAACTTCACTTCCTTATCTAAACATTCGTCTATGTCTGACCTGTAAATTCTCAATACTTTACACCAAATTCACTGAATTCTCCTGTACACTCCTGCCACTCAATTTTTAAATCTTTTACATCTGCCTCAATTGGGCCAACTTTCAGTTGTTTAATGCACTCTTCAATTAGACTTCTTTCACCCTCAACTACCACCTCTACTCCCCCATCAAAAAGATTCTTTACATAGCCTGTAAGACCAAGAGACCTTGCATTATTTTGTGCAAACCACCTGTAACATACTCCTTGAACAAGTCCAGATATATGTATACACGCACGAATCATATACCAAGTTAAAAATATTCATTTCAAAATTCAAGCCTTTTTAGTCTGTGGTCTTCGGTCTCCTGTTTTTTGTCTTATTTTGTAGTCCTCGATTGCTTTCTTCACACCATCTTCAGCAAGAACGGAACAATGAACCTTTTCTTCTGGAAGTCCACCAAGCGCATCTGCTATCCTTTTATTAGTCATCTTTAGAGCCTCATCAAGAGTCTTACCCTTAATCATCTCAGTAAGTACAGAAGATGAGGCAATTGCGGCAGCACAACCAAAAGTCTGAAATTTTGTATCTATTATCCTTCCATCCTTTACTTTTATATATAATTCCATAATATCGCCGCAAATAGGTGATGTCACCCTGCCAACTCCATCGGGATTTTCGATGACACCCACATTTTTAGGATGTCTGAAATGTCCTAATAAAGTATCCGTATATTGCATAGTTATCTCTCCAATTACACTTCTATCATTATTATATCATAAAATTCAAGTCTTGTCAAGAAAAAAGTAGTCCAAACAGGATGGATAAAATACCCACAGAAAAACAGTAATATGAAAATGGTCTTAAAGTTGCCTTTTTTAAAATAACAAAGAGAAATTTTATGGCAAACAGACTTGTAATGAAGGAGATGAACAGACCAAGGATTAGAGAGAGGCTAATAGAGCACCATTTAACTGTGGAAATCTCCAATACTGTTGCGCCAAGAATTGCGGGTACTGCAAGTAAGAAAGAGAATCTGGCTGATTCGGTTCTTGAGAGACCCAAAAAGGTTCCAGTACTTATTGTTGCACCTGACCTTGAGATGCCTGGTAAAATCGCAATCGCTTGACCGACACCTATCAAAATTGCGTCTATAAATCTTATATTCTGTCTTTTGCCTTTCATATAACCAGAGATAAAGAGGATTATTGCAGTAACTATAAGGCAGATCCCTATAATCAGTGGAGAATCGAATATAGCTTCTATGTGAGAAAATAAAAACAGCCCCAAAATTACAGCGGGTATACATCCCAGTATTAAAAATCCTAAAAGTTTCAAATGCTCTAAGTCCCTTTTAAATGGTGATAGTATTATACGAAATAAATCATCCCTGAAATAGACTATAAGCGCAAGTAGTGTACCAGCATGCATCATAGTAGCCATAAGTGTTCCCTCTTCAAAGCCAAGGAATCCACCAATGATTGCAAGGTGACCTGAACTTGAAATAGGTAGAAACTCTGTTGCTCCTTGAACAATACCCAGTATGATTGCCTTAAAAAAAACCATCATAGTAAAGAGTTAATAAGGCATTGAGTTTATTGGGTTTATTGAGTTCATTGGGTTTGTTGAGTTTATTGGGTTCATTGAGTTTATTGGGTTTATTGAGTTTTTTGAGTCATAGAGTTACTGAGATATTAGAAATTGGAAATTCATTCTTAGCAACGAGGACGTTGCTCCTACCTCCTGATACTCTGATAATCTGATATTCTGCCTACTGATTTGCTGATATCCTGATATACTCTGGTACTCCTTAATCCCCTTACGCTATACGCCCTACCCTCTTTTCTCTTCGCCCCGCCAAAGGCGGGGCTCCTACCTCCTGATAATCTGATATTCTGCCTACTGATCTGCTGATATCCTGATATACTCTGATAATCGTCAATCATTATATCATATCTTTCCTTCTTTGTCAATAAAAATATATAATTGCTTTTAAATTCGAGCATATTAAACAAATGTCGTCTTTCAATCAGTAGTTGTCAAAGACAATCTACTTAATCCCTGCCTACCGGCAGGCAGGCGCTTAATCCGATGAATATATATCCGATTAATCAGTTGATAATTTTTTTCTTGACAGGCTTGAATTTTTATGATATAATAAACATCAGAATTTTATCCTTATATAGTAACAGGTTACTTTTTATTCTCTAATAGATCCGGAGGAAAGTCAATGAAAGAAAAAATACATCCAAAGTACTACGAGACGACAATAACCTGTGCCTGTGGAAATACTGTGAAGACCAAATCGACCTCTAAGGAACTTCATGTTGAAATCTGTTCAAAGTGTCATCCATTCTTCACTGGAAAACAGAAACTTGTAGACACCGCTGGCAGGGTTGAAAGATTTGAACGAAAATACGGTAAGAAGACTAAAGAGTAAATGGTGCAGGGACAAATGTAATTGCAAATGCCACAATCGATATTATACCTATAATCTTGTGTTTTTTGTCCAGTGGTTCGACCATATTCAATGGTGGGGGATGACGAACCCCGAGTATACTTACAAGAACTGCCCACACTATAAATCCTGGCCAGTAAACTATTCCAAGCACCAGAAGTATGGCAATGAATATCCATCCGATCATCTTATGCCTTTTACTGAACATTGCGAATGATATATGTCCACCATCCAGTTGACCGACTGGAAGCAAATTCACTGCCGTTACAAACATTCCTATCCAGGCAGCCCAGGCAACAGGATGAAATAGTAAAACACCTTCGATTGGTTCTTTGAAAAAAACGTTTGTAAGAATGAGGGTAAGTATTGAATTACCCAATTTAAGCGTAATCCCTTCTTCTACATAACTCATCGGAACAATTTCACTTAAAATAAGACCGATTATCATAGCAGGTATGGCAATAATAAGTCCTACAAGAGGTCCTGCTGCACCAACCTCTATCAGGGCGTTTTTGTCATCTATTGGAGATTTGATACGGATAACTGCACCAAATGTTCCAAGAGGCGACGGTGGTGGAACAGGTATAAAGTAGGGTAGTGTTGCATTTATACCACGTATTTTACATGCAAAGTAATGTCCAAATTCGTGTGAACCAAGAATAACAAGAAGTGTAAAAGAAAAGGGAATACCATAAATAAGTCCCCCGGGGAAGGTGAATTCATCAGGTCTTGCAAGCATTCCTCCTACCCAAAGCGTGGTAAACACGGTAGTAATAAATAGGACAAGATTTATCCAGGTATTCGACTTCTTTGGAGGATGCCACTCATGAAGTGTTAAAATCGTTCTTCCATCCCTACTCTTCGTAAATATAGGAAGAAGATTAAATTCTATAATACGCTTCTTTAACAGAGCAAAAGAATTTTTCATTCGTGATGTTACAGAGAAACTTGTCTCAGTAATTCTTTCATCTATTTCCATATATTGATTGATAATCTCTTCTATCATAGAATTTATTATAATGCAAATCTATTAATATGTCAAGAAAAAAAGAATCTGACATATAGAATAATATATAATCCATTATCCCTTGGTAAAAGAGGTAACCCTTATGGAAGAAAATCTAAAAAAGATATTAAGCGACATAAAAGAAACAGAAAAAGGGATAAAGAGATTGCAAACAATCCTAAAAAAGATATTGAACCTTGCAAAAGACTCTCTTCTGAACGTCTATAAAATCGAACCCTTGATACAGAATTTAGAGAATGGGATAAAAGATACAGAATTTAATGGGTCTGGACTTATTGATATAATTAAAGTGCTAAAAACTGACACTGAAAGACTTAAAAAGGACTTCAGATTTGATTTCTCACAAAAACTCGAAGAATTACTGAAAGAGAATGGTATGCATCTGCATGGTCAACTACCGGTACTTTACACCAGTTTCTATCGCATTGAGGCTGATTACTACCAGGGAAAGGCTCTATTATTTTTTGGACCAGAAAAGATTGGTGGTTGTACACTCTCATCCGAAGAAATCACTAAAACGATAATCAAGATAAATAAGGAATTAAGTAATAATTCAATAAAAGAAGATGAGCTCATCCAAAAGTTATTCAAGGCTTGGAGAAATGCAACTCTAATTCAACAAAGGGAGAGAATTCCTATAACCACTGTCTTGATCCAACTTGCTATTCTCCTTCAAAGGAGACAATTTTATCAAAACCCTTCCAAAAGTAACTACAGAAATTATTCACGGTTTCAATTTGCATATGACTTATATCGAATAGGAAAAAAGGGTGTTAAGCAAATACAGGGAAAAGAATTACACCTTGTAGCATCTACATTCGATGCCACACGAAAGAAGATAGACTATATATGGATTCCTACTAATGAGAGCGGTGATGGAGTTAATTATTCATATCTAACATTCAGGTGAAGGTAGATTTATCCCCTCTTCTTCTAAAATGGGTTAAAACCACCTTTTCCTTTAGACCATTATGCTGAGCATAGTGATAGTGACGTTCAATAACGAGGATAATATCAGTGAATGTCTCAGGTCTATTTACGAGAAGACAAACTCTATATCCTATGAGATAATCGTTGTAGATAATAACTCCCATGATAAGACTGTTAAAATAATAAAAGATAATTACCCAGATGTCAAGATTATCTATAATCATGTAAATGAGAATTTTGCATATGCAACAAATCAAGGAATAAAGCTATCTAAGGGTAACTATGTTATGCTGCTGAATCCTGATACCTCATTAAAAAATAGTGCATTAGAAAAATTGTATACCTTTTTAGACACAAGATATGATGTTGGTGCTGCAGCACCAAAATTAATAAACGATGATGGTACTATTCAGCAATCTTGCAGGGAGTTTCCAACACCATTCAATCTATTCACTGAGATCACTGGCTTATCTCTACTTACTCACAGGACATCCAGATGGAAGCTACCAAATCTCAATTACGAGATAACCCAGGAGGTAGACCAACCAAGTGCTGCTGCTCTTTTTATAAGAAAAAAATTAATTGATGAGGTTGGAGGATTGGATCTAAGGTATCCCTTATATATGAATGATATAGAACTATGTTATCAAATAAAAAATAGAGGATATAAAATCTATTATATGAAAGATGGGGAAATTTACCACGCAAGAGGTTGTTCAACCAGGTTAGACCTGTCCAAATCCATTCTATACTGGCACTTTGGATTAATCAGATACCTTATAGAGCATTTTCCAAGACATCCAGTTGTTCCATTTTATATAATCATATTGCTGTGTGGAATGTTCTACAGAACACTTTTATATAAAACAAAACGACTATTCAATACGTCTCTATGAAACCTGCTTATTTTACTTTTATAACAATAACCATACTGACTGTATGTGTGAATCTATCATTCGGCAATTATGACGATATGTTAAGAATGATAAAGATGAGAGACTATGAAGATGCAGCAGAACACCTGAAGAAGATATCACCGAATGATACACTGCTTGGTAGACTATATATACTATCAGGTCGTTATGAGGATGCCCTTTCCTGTGATTTATCTTCTTATCAACGTGGTTGGATATATCAGAAACTTGAAAGATATGAGGAAGCAATACTTAGTTACTCAAATGTTAAGGGTATCCTATATACAGATGCGATGTATAAGTGCGGTTTATGCGCAAGTGAGATAGAAGATAATAGACTATCAATTATATATTATGAAAAGGCTGGAAATTATCGAGATTCAAGACAGAGACTCGCCATATCATACCAAGCTGAGCAAAAATACATTGAAGCCCTTTTAATATGGAATGAATTAGATGGTTCCGAATCCTTGCTACACAAGGCAGAAATATACAATCTTATTCAGGAAAATGGGGATTCAATTTATTATCAACTTCTAAAGAATTTTCCAGCATCTTCCTATGCACTCGCTGCACTTGATAAAGTGAGTGTACCCGAAAAGATAATAGCAGATGTTTTATATAAAAACAAGAAATATGGCGAGGCAATAAAATACATTCCCTTGAATGAACACAAACTTCGAGCCTTATGTTTTGAGAGCCTGGGGAAATTTACCGATGCCGCAGATGAATATAAATCCATAGGAGACAATCTGAATGCGGGAAAATGTTTGGAAAAGGCAGGAGAATACAGTAAAGCGTTAGATGAATATCTCTTATCGAATTGTGACGAGGGTTTTTTCAATGCAGGACTTTTATATGAAAATATGGGAATAACAAGAGATGCAATAGATGCCTATGACAGGGTGGTCTTGTCATTTAAGAAGTTGGCAAACCTGAGAAAAGGACTTCTATTGCTTCATCACGGTGAGATAGATTTAGCAAAAGTTAGTTTTAACAATACATTCGATGTTTCAGGCAATTACTGGCTGACAGAGATAACCGCTCAACCCTCGTATAAATATTTTGTCTTGAAAAATGCTCCCTTATCCTACTATTCATATCTTCTTGATGGAAAGGTGGAGATTACAAATATCTCGCCTGAGGAATGGATAGCACAATTTTGTGATACTAATTATATACTATCCACTGATGATAGTATTAGACTTAATAAAGGTAAATTGCTTCTTGATTATGGTTTAATTGACGAGGCAAAAAGAGAGCTCATCAATATAGGTGAAAAAAACTCTCTGTTTAGATACAGGCTCGCACTTATAGCACATGAAGGGGGTATAGATGAGCTTGCTTATTGGTGGGCATCGAGGCTTATTGAAAAAAGGGGTTCACCTTATCCTAAAAAACTCATGTGTCTTGCTTATCCACTATATCATCTACCCAAGGTCTTAAAGTATGAAGAAGAATATCCATTCCTCTTTATGGCACTAATCAAAGCAGAAAGCCACTTCTACCCGAAGGCAGTCTCACCCTCTAATGCAATAGGATTGACCCAGGTGTTACCATCAACAGGTAAGGGCATAGCAAGAGAACTTGGAATTGCTCCCTTTGATCCTGAATCTCTAAAAGAACCTGAGATAAGTATAAGATTTGGGTTAAATTATTTCAATTACTGCCTACAGAGATTCAATGGAATCCCAGAATATGCTCTGTCTGCATACAACGGAGGCCCATCAAGAACATCAAAATGGATAAGTGACATTCCCATAGACCAATGGGTAGAGCGAATACCACGTACTCAAACGAGATTATACGTCAAGAAGGTTATGGCTTCTTATTACATTTATAAGCAGCTATATAAGGACTTAATATTAGAGGAATTGAAATATCACCAGAACAGTTAGCAGGAGGCAATATGTTCATACTGATTGCAATGCTTACATTTTCATATATACCCCAGGAAAAGATGTGGATATATTTCACTGATAAAGGAATTAAAACTGAGGAGGAAATGAAAAATGCACTCAGAGAAGCAAGAGAAGCTCTATCGGAAAGGGCTCTTAAAAGAAGACTTATGGTAAGGTCTCTTGAAGACGTTGTGGATTATATAGATTTACCAGTATTTGAGGAATATATAAAAGAGATTGAGTTATTAGGAGGAAGGCTTTACGAGGTCTCCCGATGGCTCAATGCAGCAACTTTCATATTACCACAACAAATTCATAAAGAAATCCTTGAACTTTCTTTTGTGAAGAATATTACCCCTGTAATGAGATTCAGGATTAGAATACCAGAGGAACCAAAGGGAATAGATTATGGGGAGGGAGAACCGCAGATAAAACTCTTAAAGCTTGATAGGGTACACGAAAAGGGATACATTGGTGATGGGATGCTCATAGGCATACTCGATACGGGTTACAAGAAGGACCTTCATCCTGCATTAAAGGATATAAATATAGTGGCTGAGTATGATTTCATATCTAATGATTCAATAGCTAGATACGATAGAAACGACACAATAGATATAAAGGATTCACTACAGATAAAACACGGTTCTTATATGCTCTCCTTGATTGGTGCAAGGGCTACTGGTCAACTTGTTGGTGCGGCATTTGGTGCAGATTTTGCAATTGCAAGGACAGAGCTAATATATAGGGCACCCAATGACGATCGTGACATCATTGCTGAGGAGGGATGGTGGATTACAGGTGTTGAGTATCTTGAATATAGTGTGGGTGTGGATATAATCTCTTCATCGCTTGGTTACAGGACATGGTCTGACAGCACCAACTACAAATACCAGGATATGGATGGGAATACCACACCTATGAGTATTATTGCTGGTATGTGCATGAACAATTTTAATCTATTACTTGTCAATGCAATGGGCAATGTTCACAGCTCTACAAGACCCGATACATCTATAAAGGCTCCGGCTGATGCAGATTTTATAATTGCCTGTGGCGGGGTAAACGAGGATGGAGAGTGGTACTGGCAGGGAAACAATGGCAGTGCAATAGGTCCACCTTACGACCAGTTAGGTGTTGTTGAACGAACAAGATGGAAACCAGATGTATGTGGTCCATGGATTGGATATGTTGCTAATCCGTGGTGGGGTCAAGGAGATGCATATATTACAACAGGAGGTACATCCTGTGCAACAGCAATGGTAGCAGGAGCTGCTGCCTGTATTCTCTCTGGACACAGGAAGGATGGTGAAGGTTGGGATGCGAGAAAGCTTCGAGAGGTAATCCAAAAAACTGCTTCACAGTCTGAAAACCCGGACGACACACTGGGATATGGGATATTAGATGCATATCGGGCTTTATACTATGAAGACCCTATTGTCCATCCTAAACCCCTTGAAAAAGATGAGATTCTATACACTGCACCAAATCCATTTATTCCTGGTGAGAATAATTCATTAAGGATACACTACCGTTTAGTAAATATTGCCCGTGTGATGAACATTTATATTTTTACACTATCTGGAAAACTTGTTAAAGAACTGCCTAAAAAACATGATGTAGGCATGGGCGATGGGATTATAGGGTGGGATGGCAGGGATACTGATGGTAACATTGTTTCCAGTGGAGTTTATATCTGTCTCCTTGAAACAGGTTCTGGAAGTTCAATAGGTAAGATTGCGGTAATAAGAAAGGATTGATGAAACTGAGAGAGGCGTCATTGCGAGTCCGTCACTTGACGGACGTGGCAATCTCTATGTAAGTTCTCTTTATATTTACCTATTATGTTTCTCTAACATTTAATTTTTATCTTATCCATTATGTATTCTACATTCAAAAATTATCTTATATTCGTAATTATCCTTGTTCTCGTCGGTTTCGTATTATATTCCGAATACATGATGGGCCAACTTGAAAAAGACACAGAGACTATATCAAGGATATACGGAAGATTCATAGGAAGTGCTCAAAACGAAGACGCTGCCCTTCATATAATATTTAATGAGGTAATTCAGAAGGTAAGATTTCCTGTCGTAGTTGTTGATACCTCAGGAAGGATTATTGCATCTACTAATGTAGAACAGGGCAGGGAGATGAAAATGATTCCTTATCTTAAGAGGGTACATGAACCAGTTGTAGTAGAATATGAAGGCATCCCATTATGCATAGTCTATTATGGCAAGACCAGAGCAAGAGCCTTCCTCAAACAAGCCCCATATATACAGATTGCGCTTGCATTCTTACTGCTTGCGATTGCGTTACTCTGGTTTCGTGGAATGAAAAAAACCGAAGAGAGTATGCTCTGGGCGGGATTAGCGAAAGAAACAGCACATCAACTGGGCACTCCCCTCTCCTCACTAATTGCATGGACTGAGTATATCAAAGACCCGGAGATAAAAAAAGAGATGCTAAAGGATATAGAACGTCTGGAAGAGGTAAGTGAAAGATTTTCAAGAATAGGGTCTGTCTCGCTTGTAAGTAATAATATTAACGATATCCTATCTAACAGTATCGACTATATAAAAAAGAGAATACCGCGCATTACAAACAAGGTTAGAATAAACAAGAATTACGGAAAAATTCCATATTTAAAAATTGATGATGGACTCATATCCTGGGCACTTGAAAACATACTCAAGAATGCTATAGATGCAGAAGCCACAACAATAGATGTTAAATCTGAAATACGTGGTAGGCATATAAGGATAACAATTACAGACAATGGTAAGGGAATAAAGAGGAAGGATATTAAACGCGTTTTCGATGCTGGTTTCACCACAAAAGAATATGGTTGGGGAATGGGATTATCTCTTACAAAAAGAATAATCGACCTCCATAAAGGGAAAATATCATGTAGTTCCAGAGAGATTGAAAGAACCAGTTTCACAATACATCTGCCTGTTGAAAGGTAGTACGGGGTTATAAAAATATTTGTTCTAAACTATATATAACCTGCTTTGTAGACTTCTATAAGGACTATTTAACAGGGTGAATCTGTGGTTAAATTTTTAACAATACTCTTTTTAAAATTACGAGGTAAATATGAATATACTCTGGATAGATGATGAAATAGATATTCTTAAACCTCTTATAATGCTCCTTAAGGATAAGGGTTATAACGTAACTGGTGTGGCATCAGGAGATGATGGAGTATCCTTGCTCAAGAAATTTCCATTTGACCTTATACTATTAGATGAAATTATGCCTGGAAAAGATGGTCTTGCCAGCTTGCGTGATATAAGAGCTGTAGATATAAACATCCCGGTAGTTATGATTACAAAGAGTGAAGATGAAGAGCTTATTGAAAAGGCTTATAGTTCAAAGGCAACAGATTATCTTGTCAAACCCATAAAAGCACAGCAACTCATTTCCACAGTAAAGAGAATATTGGAAAGAAAAGACATTATTAAGAGGAAACAACCAGAGGAATACGCAAAATTCTACTCAGACACCAACAATAAAATATTCACTCAAATTGGAATAGATGAATGGATATCTATCTATCTCGATATTATAAAGTGGAATATGGAACTCTATAAATTTGGTGATCAGGAGTTTAGAAAAACACATAAAGACCTTTTATGGACTGCAGAAAGACAGTTTGCAAAATTTATAGAGTCGGAATATCCTAATTGGCTTTTAAAAGGGACAGGGCCTGACCTATCACCAGATATAATTAGAAAGTATGTTATGCCAAGAATACCGAAGCATAAACACATTTACTTTATATTACTTGATTGTATGAGATACGATCAATGGCTCTCGATAAAACCAATACTTCAGCAAGATTTTAACATTGAAGAACATAAATATATCTCTATTCTTCCATCTGCAACTCCATTCGCACGTAATTCGATATTTGCAGGAGTCTTCCCTGATGAGATAGCTTACAGATTCCAGAGATTCTGGGACCCTGAGGAGAATAAATACGAGAGGGATCTTCTTGCGATACAGGTAGAGGAAATCAAAAATATGAAGGGTCCTGTATATTTTAAAATAAGAAATATATACGAAGCAGAGACACTTGAAGAAAGGGCTCACACATATAGAAAAGCAAGATTCGTATCAATAGTTGTAAATTATCTTGATATCCTAATTCATCAGAGGATGCAATCTCAGGTAATTGAAGAGATTCTCCCTAACGAAGATTCCCTAAGAGAATTTACAAAACTTTGGTTTGCCAACTCCCATATATATAGGCTAATAAAGGAACTAAAGAACATAAAAGCAACCATTATAATAACCACAGACCATGGCGCAATAATAACACAAAAACCTACTTTAATAGAAGGCGGCAAGACTATCTCAAGAAATCTCAGGTATAAATATGGTCCAGTAATTAAAGCAAACAAGCGGCATTGCATATATATAGAAAATCCCGAAAGATTTAGATTACCCGACAGAGGGTTCAAGTATGCAATAGCAAAGGAGGATTATTATTTTATTTACCCTTCAAACCCGCAAAAATACGAAGCTGAGTACAAATTCACCTTCCAGCATGGTGGTACTTCCATGCAGGAGCAGATACTTCCAATAGCAATACTTACAAGTAAATAATATTTCTTTCTTGACAGATTAGCAATTTCTTATATAAAAAAATCCGATATATCAGACAGTCATAAATAATCCCAGCTATGAACCAATTTTCTTTTGGTTTAATTCCAGTACATCCATAATTCTTTCGGTATTATTTCAACTTTGGGACAACATCTCCTGTTGTCCAAATTTTTTATCATATTTTATATTATACCATACGGAGCACAATAAGAATTTAAACCTACAATATAATTTAGAATACTAAAGAAAATAATTATACAATAAGGAGTGACAGTCTTTAGACTGTTAAAAAAGCGATATTGTTGAGAATGAAATTGCCATTCAATAACACTTTTTATTCATAATCTAAGGAATATCATTAGACATATGTATTTTATACTTTCATAATTGACAAAAAGAGGAGGTATCGTATGTTAACGTATTTAATGTTACTCATACTAGCTGCCAGCCCACAAGCTGTGAAGGAAGTTGGTCCTTTGAAGCTGTCAGATGGGGCAATAGTCTCTGTAAAGGTCGGGGATAAGGCAGCTATACCACAGGAGCTAAACTTCCAGGGCTTCCTTACAGATGCAGATGCAGATACTGCACTCTCAGGTGATTATGATATCATATTCAAGATATACGATGCCAATACCAATGGTAATGTCCTGTGGACCGAATCATGGACAGACGTATCTGTAGAAGGAGGTATATTCAATGTCATACTTGGAGAGACCCAGCCCATACCCGACTCTGTATTCTTAGACTACACAGGTCTCTGGCTTGAGCTTACAATAGAGGGAGATGTACTCACCCCACGTCAGAAGATCGTGAGTGTGGGTCGTGCATACAAGGCAACACATGCTGATACATCTAAGTTTGCCCTAAGCTCTGAAACTACCGCTTATGCGGACTCATCCGCTATTGCAGCTAATTCCTATAAACTGGAGGGATACTCACTTACAAATCTTGATACGAGATGGGTGAATGAAGAACAGGCATCTTCAATCACTACAGGTATGATATTAGATGGTGCAGTGGATTCATCAAAGATAGCTACAAGTGCAGTAACCTCAGACAAGATAGCAGACGGAACAATTGTAAGTGCAGATGTAGCCTCAGACTTCAAGGCACCTTATGCAGATACTGCTGATTATGCTCTCGCAGCCAATGTTGTGAGTGTGGATTCAGCCAATGTTGCAGCTAATGCCCACAAACTGGAAGAAAATTCATTAACTGACCTTGACTCAAGATGGGTGAATGAGGGACAGGCGTCTTCAATCAGTGATTCAATGATCCAGGCAGGTGCAGTAACCTCAGACAAGATAGCAGACGGAACAATTGTAAGTGCAGATGCAGCCCCAGACTTCAGAGCACCTTATGCAGATACTGCTGATTATGCTCTCGCAGCCAATGTTGTGAGTGTGGATTCAGCCACATATGCAGATACAGCAAACTATGCAGTAAATGCAGATTCCTCAACTACCTCAAACTTTGCTGATTCAAGTGATGCAAGTGCCTATGCTTATGAGGCAGGTCATGCAATATATGCCGATACTGCCCAGTATACAATCGGTGGTGGAAGTGCTGCTTATGCAGACTCTGCAGGAGTATCCGTAAATGCACACAGACTTCAAGGTAAAGATACAACAGCGTTGGACTCAAGATATGTAAATGAGGGTCAAAATAATAGTGTAACAGGTGCAATGATACAGGATGGTTCGATTCAAGGTGTTGATATTACTAAACCTTGTTCACTTTCTGCATCTTCAGCATCTCCTATTCTGGTTGTTCAGAACACAGGTTCGGGTACTGCTGGCTACTTTCATGGTAACGTCAAGGTAGCGAGTAACATCACCTCAGATGATTACTATAAAGGTGTGGAAAATGAAGCAGAGAGCACTCTGGTAACGAAAAAGTACGTAGACGACCAGGTAGCTGGTATAAGTGATAATGATTGGATTATAGACGGTAATGTGCTTTACCCGGGAGGACAATACGGACTATCTATGCGTGGAAATAATACACTACATGGAAATGCTGACAGCACACATATTAATTTTGGTGTTGCCTGTACAACAGGTGCCTTAAGTGAAGATTATGAATATTGCACAGTAAGCGGAGGTCACCATAACACTGCCGGTAATATTATTGCAACTATTGGTGGTGGTTCACTAAATACTGCCAATGGATACGCTGCAAGTATAATTGGTGGATATCATAACTCTGCAAGCAGCATTGCTTCTGTTGTGGGCGGTGGGTGGGAGAATAACGCCAGTGGATATGCTGCAAGTGTTGGTGGTGGATATCATAACACTGCTAACAGCATTACTGCAACTGTGGGTGGTGGATGGCATAATACAGCAAGTGGTAATCATTCGATCGTAGGGGGTGGTAACCAGAATACTGCCAACAACCACTACTCGACTGTATGTGGTGGTGAATATAATACAAACAGTGGTGAGTATTCGGTAATACCAGGTGGGTATAAAAATCAACTTACAGGCGATCACTCACTTCTCTTCGGTATTGAAGATACATTTGACTTTGACTCAACATTTATCGTGGGAACTCCCCGAATCTACTTTAACAGCGACAGTATCTACTTTAATGGAGAATGGTACAATACATGGGGCGCTACAGCTGCCTATTCAGATTCTGCCAGAGTTTCCGCTAATTCACACAAGCTTCAAGGTAAGGATACTACTGCACTTGATTCTCGCTGGGT
>JAGMCL010000120.1 GCA_023129165.1 Caldifarciminota bacterium
TCGATAAGGAATATTACAATGAACATGAAATATCAACCTAAAAGCAAGGATGGGGATGTAACTCTAACTGGACAGAGTGTCTCGTTTGCAACGAGGAGGCTATGGGTTCGAGTCCCATCTTCTCCATAAAATGATAGTTAATAGAAAGGAAGTACTGAAGAAATTTAAAGGAATACATAAAGGGCGAAGAGCCTTTGTTGTTGGCTGTGCACCTTCATTTGATAAAATAGATTATACTAAGATGTTTAGTGATATTATATTTGCACCTAACAGGATTTACAATAAATTTGTACCTACATATTATTTTTCTTATGATACATCAGATTCACAATTTTATGTAAATGAAGGAAAGGATTGGATAAAATATGCGGATGCTTGTTTTATAGGTAATGCGAAAGAGTCTTTATCAAATTCATATAATTGGGGGGTTTCGGGAGAACAATATGAAAACGAATTCTTTTTAGAAGGACAATATATAACAATAGGTGAAGTCATGTTAGGAGCAGCTTTGTGGATGGAATGTAATCCTATTTATTTAGTAGGAATAGATTTTAGTTATAAAAAATATGATAGAAGGATAGGAATTGAGAAGTATATTCATGTAGATCATTTTAAAGGATATGAAACAATAGAAGCTGCTATAATTCCAGTACCTATTACAGCTATTATTCAAAATTTTATAAGAGAAAAAAATAAAGCTGAAGAGAAAGGAATAGAAATATTTAATGTGTCTAAAGGAATTGGAGTACTGGAATTTTTTAGAAGAAAGGTATATGAGGATTTGTTTAAATGAGAACTTTGATATTAGATATCGATGGCTGTATTACGACCTATTCTGAGTATTTTATTTATTGGTTGAACAAAAAGTACAATAAAAATTTTTTAAACAGTGCAGAGGTTGAAGAATATTATGGTAAATATTATTACAAAATACTTTGGACATTGTACAATATAAATGGCGGATACGAGGAAGGTGTTCATATTAAGGAAGGTGCACCCGAAACTATTTTTTTGTTAAATTGGATGTTTGATCGAATTATTATCGTAACGAGAAGACCTATAGTTTGTAAGAAGAAAACAATAAATTGGTTGAATAGAGAAATGGTTATGTATAATCAAATTTTCTTTACAGATATTGAAGGAAAAAAGCGAATTATAAATGAATTAAAACATGATGACTTAATTGTCGTGGATGATGAAGAAAGATTTAAATTAGATGGTGTTAAGACTTTTATCTTTGGAAAAGATATATTTACTTGGAAAGATTTATTGAGGAAAATATATAAATTACATAATAAGAAAAAAATGATTTGGACAGAAGTAGAAAAGAAATATGGAAAGGAGACGGCAGATAAAATGAAGAGTTCTCACCATTTAAAGGGTATTAGAATCGGTTTAACAATAAATGGTGAAATTTATATAAGAGAGTCTGATGTTAGAAATGCTTTTAGAGAGACTTTAGGACTTATGCCTTTATCTAACATTTGGGATTAATATGGGTGGTCATAGTTGGAGTTGGGAATACGTTAAGACAACGGTTTCTGGATTGTGTTTAGTTGCAGGAGCTTATTTATTGCTGGAGCATTTATACATGTTTGGAGGTTTTGATATTGAAATACTTGGACATGAATGGTATGGATTAGGGTTAATAATATTTGCTATATTAATAAAGATTAAATGGAGACAAATTAGAGATATACATTCTTTAAGAGATTTGTTTGATGAAGGTGGAAGATAAATTTTATATTTATTTTGAAAAAGGAGAAAAATTATAATTATGAGTGGAAGTTTTGGTGTTGATATAAGAAAAAATTATAAAACAGTTTTTTTGAACACATCAGTAACTTTACATGCTTATGAAGTTTTGGAGAGTTCAATATTTAATCTTAAAAGGGCTGAAAACAAGTTGGTAGGATTTGCTGTATCTGATGTAAACGGACGCTTAGAAATTCAACAGAGTAATGGTAGTTGGATGCCTGATGTAATTTCGTCATTTGATTTGAATATATCACAAGTTGGGGTGAACAAATGTTTCTTTTATAATGTTAGTGGTAGTATTTATAAAGATGAGACAAATGATATTAATGCTTCAGTATTAAATGGTGTAAATTTACCACCATTAAACCCAATACCTGGGGACATTATATATTTAGGTAGTTATATTCGATGCAATAAATTTAAGTTGAATATAGGGACAGCTGCAGCAAATATTAGTAATAGTTTATTTAAGCATGAATATTATAACGGTTCGTGGAAAACTGTAGCTCATGTGTTAGATAATACATCAGATTTTGTTAATCTTGGTTCTAATTTTATTTCTTTTGATATGCCTG
>JAGMCL010000121.1 GCA_023129165.1 Caldifarciminota bacterium
TCATTAAATACCGGGTGGTTATTATTGTTTCAGTGATTGCTTTAACTGGATTTTTGGGCTATCAATTGAAGAATTTGAAGATAAATAGTGATATCCTTACTTATTTACCCCAGGACGATCCTCTGGTAGTGCTATTTAATGAGGTTGGGGATAAGTTTGGCGGTAGTTCATTGGCTATGGTAGCCTTGGAAACCGACAATGTGTTCAACCATAAAACACTGAATAGAGTTGACAAGATTACCGAGAAATTCAAACAGATGGACGGAGTCTCTCATGTAATGAGCCTAACAGATATTCTGGACATCAAAAAGACCGAGTGGGGACTGGAGGTTGGCAAATTGATTGATAGACGCAATATTCCTGAAAACCAAAGTGACTTGCAAAAACTGATGGAATACACCCTTTCTAAAGATATGTATAGAGGCAATCTGGTTTCTGAAGACGGTAAGATAACGGTTATTATTGCACGTCTTGTAGAAGATATTGACAAGATAGAAGCTGGGAAGCGAATGAAAGAACTTGTTAAAGAGACTAAAGGAAAGGAGAAGATATATTACGGTGGAATGCCGTTCCAGATGATTTTTTTGGCAGACATCATCAAGAAGGATTTGAGTAAGCTTACTCCATTGGTTATTCTATTAGTGATGGCTACTCTCTTTTTCAGTTTTAGAAGTTTTAGAGGGATATTCCTTCCACTCTCCACTGTTTTAATGAGCACAGTATGGGCTTTGGGAATAATGAGTTTGATGAAAATTCCTTTAACTATTGCCTCGGATGCGATACCGATTTTGCTTATTGCCATTGGCAGTGCTTATGGAATTCACATGCTCTCCAAATATAATGAGGATGTTGGATTAGGAGAGGATAAAATTCAAGGGATAAAAGATGCCTTGAGCGAGGTGGGGATTCCTATATTTTTGGCTGGTATTACCACATTGATTGGTTTTTTAGCATTCTTATCTTCCGACCTGAGTCTAATTCGGGAGTTCGGTATCTTTGTTGCTATTGGGGTGATGTTTGCTATGTTTATCTCTGTAACCTTCTTGCCCGCAGTGCTTTCCTTGTTAAAGGTAAAAAAAATTAAAGTAAACCATAAGGGGGCCGAAGATAACCTATTGACAAGACTAATGGACAAATTGGGAGGATTTGTTCTCCGAAAAGAAAAACTCATTATAGGGATAGGCATCGCTATCATTCTGGCCTCTTTTGTTGCTATTCCCAGACTGCAGCGAGAAATCAATATGATAGATTATTTTGAAAAGGATAGTGAAATTAGACAGACTGAGGAGATGATGGAAGAAAAGCTTGGTGGCTCTATTCCCATCCAACTTTTGGTGAAAGGAGACTTAAAAGACCCCTTTGTTTTAAAGGAGATGCTCAAATTTGAAAAGTATCTACAAGCCCAATCCAATGTGAATGACCCTCAATCTATTGCCGACTTAATCTGTGAAATAAATGGAGTAATGAACGACCATTACACTATTCCAGAAACGAGAGAAGGAGTAGCTAATCTCTGGTTGTTCATAGAGGGAAATGAAGTATTAAATCAGTTGATAAATAATCAGGCTACAGAGGGCTTAATTCAAGCAAAACTGGGGACAGTGAGCACAGGAGAGGTTAGAATTTTAGTTGATGCAATTGAGGATTATTTAAAGAATGAACTAAAAACAGATTTGTTTAAAGTCAAAATCTTTCTTGCTTCTTCTGAGATATCTCAAGAATTAAGAAAGGAAAGAGCAAAACAGATTCTCTCAAAGATAAAATGGGATATTGAGAAGAGAAATAGCGAACTTTCTGCTTCTGATAACGAGGTAATAAAGGTTATTATTGTAGGAGTGCAGGATAGACAGGAAAAGTTCGACGAGATCTCAATAAAAAGATTGGAACAAAGAATTACCGACTATTTCAAAAGTGACGAAGCAGATATCCGGATAGTATCAGAAAGAATTATTGGTAAAGTTGTTATTGATGTCCTCAAACAGTTGAAAGCAAGTGAGATAGGTGAAAAAGAGATTATTAGCATCTTGAAGAGAAATATTCCTGAAAAGAGTTATGCGGGAGATAATGAGGCTTTGGAATACACTGCCGAATCAATTATGGCAATCATATCTGATTTTGGAAGATGGGTAAAGGTCGATAATCTTGTGCAGAGTTTGAAGCCACTCCTTCCTGAAAATCTAAGGAATGACAGAGACTTCCTAAAAGATTTACAGGCAGATTGTTGGGAGATAAACGAGGACTGGCTTACCGTTGAGGGTTCAAAATATGTCAGCCTTATCAATCCAGAAGATAAAATAAAGTTATCTGCCAAACAAACAGGAATGCCTATAATCTATATGGATATAGATAGAAAAATAATGAGAAGCCAGACATTAAGTCTCTCTATTGCTATATTTTTAGTATTTCTTCTTCTGTCTTTCCAACTGAAGTCTCCAATTGGTGGTTTGATATCCATATCACCTATTGTTCTTACTATTCTCATCAACTTTATTCTGATGGCAGTTCTGAATATCCCATTAGACATAGTAACAGTTATGATTGGCAGTGTGGCTGTTGGAATTGGTATTGATTATACCATCCACTTTATTAACAGGTTCAAATCTGAGTTTGGAAAAGGAAAGTCTGAATTGGAAGCTCTGGACAAAACACTGGAAACGACAGGAAAGGCAATTCTCATCAATGCCATTTCTGTAATGATGGGATTTCTGGTTCTGGTCTTGGGAAGCGTAGTTCCCTTACAACGATTTGGTTATCTAATAGCATTTACGATGATAACCAGTGCATTAGGGGCTATTACATTTCTACCAGCCTTAATTCTCATCACTAAGGCTGGGTTCATCGGTGATTTTAGTCGTCTTGCCAGTAAATTGAAAAACAAAGTGAACCAATCTGGGAACACTAAACCTTTTAATAGGGGGTAATAGTATGAAAAAAATCTTGGGAATAGGCATTGTTCTGTTTCTACCGATTATTCTTTTGGGAGGGACACCTGCCCACCAAGGATTGGCAAGCGGTGGTGACGAAATCTTAAAGAAAGCAGAGAATGCAATAAACGCTCCGAAGGATCGAACAGCAACTATGAAACTTACACTTATAGATAAGGATGGAGATTCCAAAGTCCGTGATATAAAGATATGGCAGTTGGGAAAAGAGAAGCGACTTATAAAGTTTCTTTCTCCTGCTGATGTGAAGGGAGTTGGATTCCTGGTCCTCTCCGATAATGAGATGTACCTCTATATGCCTGCATTCAAGAAGATAAGACGCATCGCTTCTCATGTGAAGAATGAGAGTTTTATGGGCACAGACTTCTCTTACAACGATATTGGCAAGTGCCAATACACAAAGGATTTTACTGCTGAGATAAAAGAGGAAACAGAGAAAGAGTATGTATTGGAACTTATTCCTTTGCCAAAGTCAGATGTTGATTATACCAAGCTTATTATGTGGGTGAGTAAATCAAATCATATCCCAAGTAAGGTAGAATATTACAATAAAAAAGGAACCCTTCTCAAGGTTATGAAGAATGAGAATATAGAAA
Source organism: Caldifarciminota bacterium (assembly GCA_023129165.1). Lineage (GTDB taxonomy): Bacteria > Hydrothermota > UBA3073 > UBA3073 > UBA3073 > JAGMCL01. Next base: position 3,539 of record JAGMCL010000121.1, read on the forward strand.
AAGTAGATGGATATTGGACCCCAAAGAAAATAATAATGGAAATCATAAAGACAAGGCATAAAACCGTTATGGAACTCATAATGGTTGTGCACGATACAGGTCTTGAAGATGATATTTTTACCAAGCGAATGCTCAAGAGAGCAGAATAAAAATGGAGGTGTATAATGAGGAGAATCTCTATTTTTCTCTATCTCCCTATGCTTTTAGGGGTGAGTATTTTGAGTAGTCCCAGGCTTTGTAGGGGTGAAGTGGATATTTCAGGTAATCTTAAACTGGACAAGCGTTTTCTCATAACAGATAGTGTGAGGATTGCAGATTATCCATACCACGAACTCAATTTGAAACTAAAATTAAATCCTTCACAGAACCTATCCCTCTACTCCAGTCTGAAACTCAGGTTATGGGACCAAAATCTTGCAAGTAGCTCAGCGGATTTGATAGCCCTCTCATCCAACTATCCTTATGAACTCTCTCTTTGGGAAGCCTATGTTGACCTTTACAGTTTCATCTTTAATGAACTGGATCTGCGAATTGGAAAGCAGCGCATAGCATGGGGAACTGCAGACAAACTGAACCCAACAGATAATCTAAACCCTGATGATTTTTCCGACCCTCTGAATTTCGGAGAAAAGGTGCCTACAGAGGCTGTATATGCTACCTATTACATAACTGATGAATATAACTTAGATGTTATATGGCTTCCATTATTCAAGCCTGTTTTGTTACCAAGAGGCGAATTTCCTCTCTTTGGTGATGAACCTACTTTCCCCTTACCTCAAGGGACAAATCTAACAGAGTCGGCGGATCATCTTACATTTCCTGATAGAAAACCTGAAAACTCTATGTATGCTGCAAAGTTCTCTGGAACTATTATGAATTTAGACTTTTCGCTATCTTATTTTAGAGGTTATGATGATATGCCTATTACAAATAGGCTCGTTGTAACTCCTGTTGATACTGTAGGAAATGTGAAACTCGACTCCTATCTGGGATTTCCCAAACTCCAGGCTGTTGGCTTTGACTGGGCTGGAGAACTTTATTCTATAGGTCTCTGGGGAGAGGTAACAGTATTCCTGCCTGAAGAAGTAAAAATGGAGATAGAGATGCCAAATCCAGCAGATCCTTTGAATCCTATAATCCAGGATACAACTATTCTTTCTGACGATCCTTATGTAAAGTTCACTCTTGGTGGAGATTATACATTTAAGAATGGAATTTATATAAATACTCAGTGGATGCATGGCTTCTTTACTGAGAGAGGAAAGGATAAGCTTGAGGACTATTGTTTGGCAGGGATTGAAAAGAAATTTATGAATGATGAGATCAAACTTGTCTTGACCGGTGTTCTTGAGATAAAAGATCTTGAGGATATAAAGGAAAACTACGGTACTGCTATTATCCCGGAAGTCTCTTATGCTCCAACTGACAATGTAAATCTCTCTCTTGGAGTATTCTTTTTAAATGGTAGGTTAGGAACTCTCTTTGGTACATGGAAAGACCAAGATCAAATCTATTTGAAAACAGCAGTGAACTTCTGAGGAAAAGCCATGGAACTACAGTAGTAAAAAGCAAAACATATAACAAAGGAGAAAAGATGAAGAAGATCTTAGTCCTGATGATTCTTCTTGTGGTGATCTCAGGATGTAATGAGATTAAGAAGACAACTATTTCTGGGACAGTGTCCAACAGTGGAAGTCCCGTATCGGGGGCGATAGTTCTTCTCCTTGAGTCTGACTTACTTACAGCGGGGATGTCCCTTAGAAATGGTACGATTACAAATTCGGTAGGGAAATATGAGATTATTAGAGTGGAGAGTGGGACTTATTATATTCCCGCGATCAAGGACGAGAATGGAAACTGGAAATACGACAAGGATACCGATATGTTTGGATGGTATGGAGAGAGAGATACTCTAACGGGTCTTACCATACCCACTCCCGTTGCTGTAACTGAGGGAGATGACCTTACGGGTATAGACATTGATACGCTCTATGTAGTACCTTAGAGACTTATGGGAAGTGAAAAGAACCGAATGGAGGCATAAGATGGATATATTTAACAAAATAGTTTCAGCGATAGCAGCCACTTCTGAGTGGCTTGGAAGCAAGATACAGGAAATTATTGATATTATGCTATTCAGGAGGTGAGGGGTTTGTATGGCAAAAAAGATAGGACTCGTACTTGGGAGTGGGTCAGCAAGAGGTCTTGCTCATATTGGGGTTCTGAAAGCCCTACATAAGGAGAATATTTATCCCGATCTTGTAGTGGGTACAAGTATTGGTGCGTTAATTGGGAGTATCTATGCTACTGGAATGGATCCAGAGGAGATGTCTCAGAAATTCTGTCAATTAACCAGAAGATGGACAATTGCATCTTTTTTCCCAAGGTTTCATATCTCAGGTTTTATTGGTGGAGGTATGCTTGAGCGATTTCTTCATATATTTCTTGAGGACTTATCTTTTAATGATTTAAAATTTCCTTTCCTTGCCATTGCAACAGATATAGAAACTGGCAAAGAGGTAATAATATGCGAGGGGTCAATAAAAAAGGCAGTAAGAGCAAGTATGTCTCTACCTGTAGTATTCATACCAGTTCATTACAATGGAAAAATCCTTGTGGATGGTGGACTAGTTAATCCCTTGCCTATCAGTATAGCAAAAGAAAGAGGTGCGGATATAATCATTGCCTGCAATGTGACACCAAAAGCAAAGAAGAACGCTAAATCTATCAATTTAATGGATAAAAATGGGAAATTCCCACCAGAGTTCTTTTTGAGAGCAAGAAAGGGTCTGCCCAATATGAAGAAGGTCTTTTTCCAATCTCTGTCTATTATGGAAAACGAGATACTTACTGCAAATTTACAGAAAGCAAGACCTACAATACTAATAGAGCCTGAAGTAGGATTCTTTAATTCTACAGCATTCCATAAAGCTAATGAAATAATTGATTGTGGAGAAAAAGCAATGAAAAACTATATACCATCTATTGAACAGATGTTAAATAAAAATTTTACAGGTTATGAATTGCCAAAATTATAAATCAACCTTTTATTATATGGTTCGTCTGGTTACCCGGACAATAATTTCAATATTTTATTCATTAAAAGTAAAGGGAACAGAAAATGTTTTAAGGGGAGGCAACTCCTATATTATTGCATCAAATCATATCAATTGGTTTGACGGTTTCGTGTTAATTGCTTTATTTAAAGACAAAATTACCTTTTTATCTACATCCTATCTGTTTGAAAGACCTATAGTTGGAGGATTCCTAACCAGAATGGGGAGTATCTCTGTTTCTCAGATAAAAACAAGGAAGGCCATCAAAAAAGCTTTGAATATATTAAAAAATGGAGGAAAAATTGGGATTTTCCCAGAGGGGGGTAAGATTAACAAAAGAGATGCAGGAAGTCAAGCGAGGTGCCTTTTTTCTTGCTCATGGGGCAAATGTACCAATTATTCCAGTGGGCATTCAAGGAACTAATCACGTCTTCTCATTATTTCGTAAAATCCCTCGTCGTGGTGAAATAATTGTTAATATTGGAAAGCCAATTTATCCTGTAAAAACCGATAGGTAAACTGCTGAGCTTGTTGTTGGTAAAATTACTGAACTTTCAAGTAAAATCAGAATAAAGAGGAGATAAAGGTGACAGGAATTAACAAATTTGAACGGCGAATGGCTAAATTGCACATTTGTAGTAGATTATTTAGCCAATAATCTCCCATCATTTAATTAAAGAGGGGGTGATTTAGATGGAAGGACTTATAGAGAGGTTGTTTTTAACAGGTCTCGGGGTCTTCACTCTCACAAAGGAAAAGGCAGAGAAGATAGTGGGTGACCTTGTAAAGAGGGGTGAAGTAGCCAAAAAGGATCAGCCAGAGTTTGTCAAGAGGCTTCTGGAGAGAGGCAAAGCTTCGAGAACAGAGATTGAAAAGATAGTTGAGAAGACCGTGACAAATGTGCTGGATAAACTCAATGTTCCGACAAAATACGACATAGACGCCCTTATGAAGAAGATTGAGGAATTAACTAAGAAATAGGAGTTTGTATGGCAAAAAAGATAGGACTTGCCCTTGGTTCAGGAGCTGCAAGAGGATTTGCCCATATCGGGGTACTTAAGGTGCTCGATGAAGAAAAAATACCAATAGATTTTATCGCAGGAACGAGTATTGGAGCACTCATAGGTGCGATTTATGCTTCAGGTATTAGTGCCAAAGAGATAGAAGAACTCGTTCTCAATTTGGACCGGAGAAAAACTACCGCTTTCTTCACACCAACCATTCCTTACTCTGGGCTTGTTGAAGGCAGGAGAATAACGGAGTTTATAAAATCAATGATTGGCAATCCCAATATTGAGGACTTAAATATCCCTTTCGCTGCTATTGCTACCGATGTTATGAGTGGAAGAGAGGTAATAATGACAAAAGGTTCGGCAGTTGAAGCCGTAAGAGCCAGCATTTCCATTCCCGGTATATTTACTCCTTGCAAATATAATGGGGATTTTCTTGTGGATGGTGGTCTTGTTAATCCCGTACCTGTAAATTGTGTCCGTAATATGGGAGCAGATTTCATAATTGCTGTTAATATCCTTCCTTCACCAGAGAGAAAAACTCATAAACTCAGTATTAAAGGTAAGGGTAAAAAACATCCTGTTTCTCCTGTTACTTCGGAAATCGTCAATACCCGTCTCTCTCAATTTCTCAAACCTGTGAAAAATGTTATAGACAACCCGTTTCTCACACTTACAGGAAAACTGAGAACCATTCGAGAGTCTCCCAGTGTTTTCACCATCATACTTCAGACTATAGCAATTACAGAGTATCAGATACTAAATCTTCAACTCAAGCACTTAAAGCCAGATGTTTTGATAGAACCTGAAGTAGAGTTTATTAAACCACTCGAATTTTATAGAGGCAAAGAGGGTATTGTTAAAGGCGAAATTGCAACCAGACAGGCTCTAATGGAGACTTATTTTTAGCAGGTAAGACCCGTTAATAACTCACGTTAATCATTGGTAGAAGCAACCTTCTGGTTGTGATTAAGATTTAGAGAAATGATAGATAAAATTGATTCGAAAATGTTTAGAAATCTTCTTAAGGGAGGATATGAGAGATTATCCTCCCAGAAGGAGTGGGTCAACAATCTAAACGTTTTTCCGGTTCCAGACGGTGATACAGGGTCTAATATGACTCAGACTTTAAAAGGAGCATTATCTGAGGAGGGTGATATTATAGAAAACAGCCTACTGGCAGCGAGAGGCAATTCGGGTATAATTCTCTCCCAGTTCTTGTATGGTTTCATTGGTGCTGTAAACCATAAAGAGCAGATAGACACACGCGACTTTGCTCTCGCAATTAAAGCGGGTGAGAAATCCGCACGTAATGCAATAAGAAATCCTGTTGAGGGGACGATCATTACCCTTATGAAGGAGACTTCGAGATGTGCAATACAAAGATCCAGAAGAGAGAGAGATTTTATAAGACTTCTTGAAAATATTGTTAAAATCGCAAACATTACCCTGGAGAAGACACCTGAAATGCTTCCTGTACTCAAAGATGCGGGAGTAGTTGATGCAGGGGGGCAAGGGTTTTTATACATTCTTGAGGGTACACTTCACTCATTAAAAGAATTTGATCTCAAGAATGATATTGTACCTTCTGTATCAAAGAGACTTCATATATGGAAAACATTGGCTTCAATAGAGAGCGTTTACAGGATAAGAAATATTTTTGATATTGGTAACCATATGGTTAAAATATGGCAAAACAGACCCACTGGGATGGATCTTGCCTGGGAAAGGGTATTGAGCCTCATAAAGAGGCGAAGGATAAAAACAATACCTGCACTCAAGCAATTTGCAAGAAGACTCATCTCGGTATGGGAGAGAAAGATTGAATATCAGTACGATGTCGAGTGTCTTGTTCGTGGAGAAAACATTCAAAAGCAGTCTCTTGAAGAAGAAATCGCATCATTTGGAGACTCCATCCTTGTTGTTGAATCATCAGGTATTACAAAGGTACACATTCACACAAACGAACCAGAAAGGATATTTGAAATCTGTTCAGGATATGGAGAACTTGATGATAGGTTTGTAGAAGATATGGAAGAGCAACAGCTTGATTTTATAACAGTAAAGAAAGGTATAGAAAGAGAAATCCACCAAAAAGTTATAATCATACTCCCTGGAGATGGTCTTTGTGAAATCGCAACAAGCCTGGGAGCTGAAGTGATAAAGTTATCAAATCCAAGCACCAAAGAGGTGCTGGAATACCTCAAGAGTGAAGATTTCTATTTTGTCCTTCCTGCTAATGGTGATGCAATACCCGCCTCTAAACAGGCATTAAAATTTAGCAAAAAAAGTGGTGTCGTGATTCCTGCAAAAACTATCCCTGAAGGTATGAGTGCCCTTTTAGCATATAATCCAGAGTTAGAACCAGAAGAGAATGAAGAAAATATGAGAGAGGCAATTAAAGGAGTAAAAACTGGGAAGGTTGCAACTTCGGCAAGGGATGCACAATTTGGAGACCAGAAAGTAAATAAAGGGAATATTATTTCAATATTCAGAAAGGATATAAGGGTACACAAAAATATAAAGGAAGCGGTATTCAAACTGGTAGAGAAGATGGAAGGAGAAATTTTTACTATCTATTCTGGCATTGGTGTGAAAGAAGATAATGCTGAGGCACTCCTTCAAGGTTTGAAGAAAGAATTTAGTGATAAAGACTTTGATCTCTATTTTGGTGGACAACCTTACTATCAATATATAATCTCAGCAGAATAAGGAGAAATTTATGGTAAAGATTGTAACCGATGACGCGAGTGATATACCAGAATATGCTATTAAGAAATATAATATAACAATATTAAAGCATCCCCTATACTTTGGGGATGAAGAAGTTACAGGCATATCGCCTGATCAATTTTATAAAAGATTAAAGAATGGAGAAATGCCCAGAACAACGCTTCTTCCTACCGGGGTTTTAGTTAATACTTATCTTGCCTGTCGGCAGACAGGTAAAAAATTGGATACTGATACTATTCTATCGATTCACATATCTTCAAAGATGAGCGGCACCTATAATTCAGCACTTACTGCTGCCGAGATGGTAAAAGATATAGTGAAAGTAGAGGTATTCGAGACCGGCCTAACGACTCTGGGACAAGGGATGATTACCCTCGAATCGGCTATTGAAGCTTTTGCTGGTCAGGGTATTAAGAGTGTAAAAAGTAAGGCAGAGGAAGTAAGATCAAAGGTAAAGATGATTCTTGCTATTCCCGACCTCAATTTCCTACACAGAGGCGGAAGATTGGGTAAGGGAAAGGTACTTCTCGGTGCAATGATGAGAATAATCCCAATGGTCACATATGTAGACGGAGAGATAGTTCCGTTTGGGAGAGTGAGGACAGCATCCCAGGCAATCTCAAAGGTAAAGGACGAGATTAAAAAGGACCTCGCAAAATTTAAAGACAAAAGATTGAAAGTCCTACTCGGTTATACCACAGACAAGAGAATCTGTAAAGAGTTAGATGAAGCAATCAGGAACGAATTTCCTGTAAGTGAGTCACATATCATCCAGATGAACTCTGTTGTCGGTGTATACCTGGGTCCCGGAGCCTGGGGCATATCTTATTATCCTATTGGAGGTTAACTATGTCAAAGGAAATACTTTTCCCGATATTGGCATATTTACTTGGAAGCATATCCTTTGCCCACATCATTGCAAAGACAAAGGGAGTTTCTTTGAGAGAGACAGGAAGTGGAAATTTAGGAACAGCTAATGTATTTACAAACGTAGGGAAGATATATGGAGTGATGGTTTGTTTATGTGATATATTGAAGGCTGTCATTCCTATGTTTCTTTTGAAGATTGTTGGCGGCTCAGATTTTCTTATAGCCGTTACAGGGCTTTCAGCTATTATAGGTCACGATTTTCCTATATATTTTAAATTTAAAGGAGGTAAGGGATTTGGTACATCATTAGGAGTTATAGGGTTTCTTTCCCCTATTACTCTGTGCATTGCTGCTTTTAGTTCAGTAATCACAATATTTTTTACAAACTATCCGACTCTTGGACTCCTTATTTTTCTTGTGCTGACCCCGATCTCATTTGTAATTCTTAGGGTAGATTTTGCTATATTTTTAGTTGTATGTGCTGTCTTACTCTTGCTTATGGCTAAGGCTATTCCAAACTTTAAGTTATTCTTTCGCGGTGGAGAAAGGAAAATTTGGGTATAGCTAATAGTGAGCTTATGAGAGTTTTTTTACCCATAATACTCGGTTATTTTTTGGGATCGATTCCCTGTGGATATATAGCTGGTAGGATAAAGGGAGTAGATGTAACAAAAGAGGGTTTTAAGAAAATTGGTGATTTTTATTGGGATTAGAAAAATCTAAGCCTCATTTTACTTGATAGAACAAGCTGGAGATGATAATCTGAAGCTGTTTTCGTTGAATATTAATCCTATTACTATAATATAAAATAAGGGAATTGTGCATTTGAGTGCCAGAGAAATAGCACAAGTCATTCTGTAGATAGCAGTTACATTGATTTCAATTATGACTTGACAATTTGGCTATTTTGTATTATAATAAATGGCACTTATGGACATTCCCACAACATTTAAAATTACAAGTAATGAAAAGAAATCGTTAACTTATCTTGAAAAGATCCGATGGACAAATGGAATAATTTGTCCCAAATGTTATAGTCTTAATGCAAAGTTAATAAGTTACAGAGATACAAATATATATTACCGTTGTGGAAAGTGTTACTTTCGTTTTACACTTTTTACCGGTACGTATCTCAACAGATGTAAACTCAAGCCATCTAAGCTAATCTTATTAGTCAAGTTATTTTCATTAGGGCTTTCTGCAAGAATTACGAGTAATGAACTTGGTCTAAACTATAGAACCGTTCTTTTTCTATTTGACAGGATTCGTCAGGCTATATTATATCATAACAGGGGTAATGACAATCTATTCGGTGAAGTAGAATTACCTGTCTTCCGATAGGTAGAGATGAAACCTATGTGGGTGGAAAGCGTAAGGGAAAAAGGGGTAGAGGCGCAAAGGGAAAAACACCTGTATTTGGCATGATAGAGCGAAACGGTAAAGTAATTGTAGAAGTAGTTCCAGATGTAAGCAGTGATACCCTAAGAGCGATTATCAAAGAGCGAGTGAGTAAAGATGCTCGAGTTTACACCGATAAGTTTAGAAGTTATAATTATCTGATTATTAATGGTTACGACCATATAAAGATTGACAAAGAAAAAACATTTGCCAATGGAAAGAGCCATATTAACTCAATTGAGAGTTTCTGGGCATATGCGAAAGAAAGACTGATAAAATATCACGGTATAACCCCCAGGAAACTGTATCTTTATATGAAAGAGCTTGAACTTCGCTTTAATAATAGAAATGATATCAATCTTGAAGATACTATTTTTAAATATTTATTAGATTTTTGGCACTTAACTACATAATTCCCTAAAATAATTTAATAATTAAGGAGGTGTTAGATATGAAAAAGACCTTAGAAGGATTAATGCTTGCAGGTCTTGGAGCATTTATATTAACCAAGGAAAAGGCAGAGAAGTTTGTGGATGAACTTGAAAAGAAGGGAAAGGCTACCAAGATAGAGCACCCTGATATTGTGAAGACTATACTTGAAAAAGGCACGGAAGTCCGCAAAGAAATTGAAAAAATAGTAGAGAAGACAGTTATGAATATCCATAAGAAGCTTAATGTTCCCACAAGGGAGGATTTGGAGATACTTTCAAGGAGAATTGCTACATTAGAGAAGAAACTAAAAAAGTAAACCCAAAAAATATAAAATAAAAATTAGGGGGTATATGTTCTATTGGAAAATAGGAAAAAGCATAAGAAACTTAAAAAGACTCAGGCAGATCCTCCTTGTCTTTGCTAAATACGGTTTCAGAGATATAATTGATAGGCTTCCTATCAAAATACCTTATAAGATAAAAAAACTCTTAGTCAAAGGATCAAGGGCAGAAAATCTTCGAAAAGCAATTGAGGAACTGGGCCCTACATTTATAAAATTTGGTCAACTCCTCTCTGTGAGGGCAGATATATTTCCACAGGATTTTATCCACGAACTTTCTATATTGCAGGATGAAGTTGTATCCCTCCCATTTGAAACAATCAAAAAGGTTATTGAAGAAGAATTGAATTCCCCAATAGATAAACTATTCAGTTCTTTTGACAGAAAACCTATTGCATCTGCTTCTCTTGCTCAGGTTCACACAGCAATTACAAAGGAAGGAAGCAGAGTCGTAGTAAAAGTACAACGACCAAATATAAAGTCTATTATTGACACCGATATATCTATTATGGAACTACTTGCTGGTTGGATAGAGAAAGAAATAAGGGAAACAAGAGAGTATGAACTCCTATTCAAGGTAAAGGAGATTGGTAAAAACCTGAGATCGGAACTCAACTTTACAAACGAAGGTAAGGCTGTGGATCGATTTAGAACGAATTTTAGTAATGACGAATCTATTCTTATCCCAAAGGTATATTGGAATCTTTGTACTTCAAAAGTTCTTACGCTACAACATGTAGAGGGAATAAAAATTACAGACATTGATACTCTGGAAAGTGTGGGTCTCTCACGAAATGATTTAGCTGAAAGGGGAGTAGATTTCATTTTCAAGCAGATATTCGTACATGGCTATTTCCATGCAGATCCTCATCCTGGGAATATACTTGTTACAAAGGATGGCAAAATTGCACTTCTTGATTTTGGTCTTACAGGAAGTCTGGATGAAGAGCTGGTAGAAAGTCTAAGTCGTCTCTTGATATCAGTGGTAAATAAAGACGTAAATCAGGTTATGAATATCTTTACTGAACTTGGTGTTGTAAGCGAAGATATGGATATGAGAGAACTGAAATATGACTTAAGAGAGTTTGTTGAGAGATATTATGGTGTACGTCTTGCGAGAATTGAAGTGAGAAGTATTGCAGATGATGCGCTTGAAATCTTTCGAAAGTATAGGATGAAATTTCCAAGAGACTTGATTCTACTTGCAAAAGCATTATCTACAGTGGAAGGGATTGCATACCAACTTGATCCGAAGTTTGATATAATTGAGCATATAAAACCATATGTTAAGCAGTTGATTGAAAGAAGATACGACCCAAAACGACTTCTAAAAGTTGCGACGGAACTTCTTACAGCATATACCATCCTTTTCAGAAACCTACCTGACAATCTTACTCAAATATTGAGGAAACTACGAAAAGGGAAGCTAAAGGTCGAATTTGAACACAAAGGTCTGGAGAATATTATTTCACAAATCGAAAGATCAACTAACAGGTTATCCTTTAGTCTTATCATAACCGCACTTATTATCGGTTCTTCATTGATTATTCAGACAAAGAGAGGACTTCTCCTATTCGGTTTTCCTGTTTTAGGTATCGTAGGTTTTGTAATAGCTGGCACACTTGGAATTTTCCTTATTATTACAATGTTGAGATCAAGAAATATATAAATACTTTTATTCTTCTCACATTCATTTCAATAGTGCTATATCAACAGTTTACATCCCACCACAAACCATTGATATTAGGAATACACCAAATTACTCTTACCTCACAACTAAAAAAGTAGTCAAAATCCAAAGCTATATCATCCCCAACTATTTATCACTAAAAATGCTTACACTTACAAAAAAATATTAAAAAAAATTATTGATAAACATATAAATATATGTTATAATATGTATGTAATTAACATACATAAGAATAGAGCTGTGTAAGTATATGACATTAAAAGGAGTAATTTTTCCGCAAGTTTTATAAAAATTTCCTGTCTAATAAATAATAAATATACTATAAAATTCTTTCGTTAATATACAAAAGAAGCTGGAGTTTCAAACGATAAAAATTATAGTTGGGGATCAAAGCACCAAGAAGGAGATTAAGGAAAGGATATATGCAAAAAATATATAATATTGTTGACCCTGATGCAAAAATAATTCAAAGGGTAGGGGAAGGTGATAAGAATGCTTTTGAAGAACTTGTAATGAAATACCAGCATTCTGTTTCTAATATAGTCTATCGCTATATCGGTGATTACAATGAGGTAGAAGATATAGCGCAAGAGGTCTTTATAAAGGTATGGCGAAACGCAAAAAAATTCAGAGGGAAATCCAGGTTTTCAACATGGCTTTATAGGATTGTTGTAAATCAATGTCTTAACTATAGAATTAAATATTCAGAAAGGCTTGTCTCTCTGGATGAGATGACAAAGGATGGAATCACACCAAAATCCCTTCAGGTTGAGGATGATTTTGAGCACGAAAAAAGGACGGAGATCGTGAGGAAGGCAATCGATGAGTTACCCGGGAGACAGAGAATCGCTCTTATACTATCAAGATTTGAGGGAAAGTCTTACAAGGAAATAGCTGAGATTATGGGAGTATCCTTACCTTCGGTTGAATCATTAATTTTCAGAGCAAAAGAGAATTTGAGGAAGAAATTCTTCCCTCTAAGGGAAAGAGGAGAAATTTGACCGCAAGTTTATTAAAAAAATCCTGTCTAA
>JAGMCL010000122.1 GCA_023129165.1 Caldifarciminota bacterium
TCCAGAGTCTGAATCCCTCGAAGTCGTATTCCCTGTACAGGGTATCTACGACAGTATCTCCGGGTGCTGGTGTGGACATAGCGTTATAGAAAGGATCAGGAACTGTTTCGGAATAATTATCCCAGACAATGACCACCTTTTTATCGCCGGGTGTAATAGTAACATTCGGTGCGGGTGGGGGTGAAGGAAATGCCCAATCGTTATCATACATCACCTGTGCAACATCTCCCTGGGCTTTAAGAAAATCTAACCCTCCATAATCACCATTTGAGAACATAACAGCAGTGAGAAAGGTGTCTACCTCGCCAGGGGCGAGCTCAAATGGTCCGGAACCCATGACCATTCTCTTATCCTGAGGTGCTAAATCAGGAACACTGCCAAATGGGCTGTAGTTACCTGTTACTATGTCATATCCGGCAAGCATCATGTATCTCTTCCGCTCATCATCAGCATCAACCTGTCTGGTACACTTATTGTATGATGTGAGCGGGAGTCTCTCGCCTTCATGTATTACAGTGTCAATCAAAAGGGTTCCCATACCATCGTATCCCTGTAGAACCACGTCGAAGTCTGCCTTTGGACACTGCAGAAATTTAATACCAACATAGTAGGGGGGTGAACTGCTCCAACCTATTTCCTGACCAGGTGTCATGGTCCACCCAAGTGATCTCCCTACATCTAAACCCAGGAGGTCATTATCCGCATCTCCGATATCCATATCTGAGGCATGGCCAACGTACATATGTCTGATTGTGTCATCAATTACATTCTCGAACACACGGAGTAAGAAGATGATATTTTTATTTATCTCTGTGTTCCATACGAATGCGGTCTGTTCCACGTGTAGTCCGAGATGATAGGTGGGAAATGGTGCCTGCTCGTGATGGATAGAATCCATCATATCATGGAACTCACACCAGACCTCAAGGTCTGCCCATCGGTCAGCAACGCCGAACACTGAAGAAATTGCATTTCCTGCACTGTCTCTAACAGGCCATTCCTCCATATCCTCAGCACTTGTAGAGAAGAAAAGCCTGTACTCAGGATGTGACTGAGGATCCAACCACTGGTCCCACATGGTTTGTGAATCAACAGGACCAGGACACCAGTCCCATCCAGAACCAACAGTGTTGTATCCGACGCTTACAAGAGGCATGCCTATAAGAGTATCTGATAGAGGACCGCCCGGGAATAGGAATGTGTGTGCCAAACTGTCATCTCCATTATCGTACTCCTTCTCATCAAAACCAGCTATCCATATTCCCGCTCCGTATATATAAGGTTCTCCAGAACCCTTGGGAAAGTAACATCCTGCTGTACGGGCTGGATTTTGCCCGTAGTCACCCCAGTTGGTTATCCAACATTCCACATTATTAACATCCATCATCTCTTTATTATACATCCTGTAGCCTGAGCCATTATCTGATGTCTTGCCGAAAGCCAACTGAAATGAGAGCAAAATGACTACCGCTATTATAAATGTATTAATCCTGCGCATATGTGCCTCCTTCTAAAATTTGAGAGAGATACCGAAGTTTATGTGCCGTGGATTGATAATCATATTTGGGTCATCAATATAATCTGTGGCAGCTCTCCTGTATGATTCGTACCATTCGTCCATATCTATGAATTCGTCATTATCTAAGTCCCTTCTCTCATCGGCACTTCCATCTATAAGTACTCCAACTGGTACTTCACCCTCTTCCCGATATGCTGAGGGGAAGGTCTGATCAAGATATGTAAACCTATCAAGGACATAGTTATTTTCATCTGGCAGACCTGTGTTAGGAAATACACAATCTACACCTCTAAGATTCAGAAGATTGGTAATTGCCAGGAAGAGCGACATATCAATACCGTATATCGTGAAGTCCTTGGTCAGGTTCATATCGAGTTCCCATTTTGAGGGCATACTCTCTGCATTAACAACCCCAAGTAGTCTTCCTACATCGGTTCTTCTGGTATAGGGTGACCCACTTGAGAAGTTTGCAAGCATGTTGATACCAACCCCCCCAAAAGGCCTTAAGTTTCCAAGAACTGGACCCTCACCTACAGGTATATAATAATCGATATTCAGGGTCAGGCTGTGGCGGATGTCAAACTCCAGGGGATAATCTGTCCTTGGAAGCACATACGGTCTTCCTGTATAAGGGTCTACTGGAACATTTGCTATATAGTCATAGTATGCCTCTCTGTCATAGGAACCGGTACCCCGTGCTTCCTGTAGAGTATAAGAAAACTGACCTGATAGTCCTTTAGTAGTTCTCATACGCAGAGTAAATTCTACTCCCTTGGCATTTCCATAGTCCTGGGTCACATAACTTGTATATGGGTTAGGGGTAGCGGGTATAAATCTTGAAGTAACCAGATTATAAAGGTCCTTGTAGAAGGTTGTCACATATATAGCAGCATTATCAGAAACCTGGTGAGAGACACCTATCTCGTACTGGATTGTTTTCTCTGACTCAAGGTTTGGATTTCCTATGAGACCCCATCCTCCCCTTTTCCTTATGAATGGATTATTTGCTCCATCATACAATCTTATAAGAATGGGCATCTGGAAGAAATGTCCGTATGCGAGATGGAATGCAGTTCTTTCTGTTACAGGGAAGGACAGACCAAACCTTGGGGATACCTGCCACTTTGAGCTGGCGGCTGTAGTATCCCAGTTTCCCAAAGAATCTCTGGGTACCGCAGGGTCTCTGAATGAATAGTAACTTGGGTCAAAGTAATCAGCCCTTAAGCCCAGATTCACCACAAATCCTGGATACTCCATCTTATCCTGGATATAAAAGGCTCCCTCGAGAGGTTCTACCGGGTTTATACCTAACTTCTCATAACCTGGACCATAGAGGTCCCAGTAGAGTGCATTTGTTATATCATTATCACAAGTTGCCAGTTCAGGTGCCACCCATTCCACTGTACCGGTATCACCGGGCCATCTCGGTTGAATGATGTATTGTGTGGAATCGCCATTATACACTCTCCAAATGGTATCGCCGACGCTATAAGTAACTGAGCTTATTGTGTGTATGTATTGAGCGCTTTCACGAATTACGTTATTCTTTCTGAGTTCTGCTCCTGCCTTTATTTGGTGATGGGGACCAAGCTGAGAGGTTATGTCAAATCTACCACCATAGTAACTGAATTCTCTCATTGACCACCAACCATGAGAGCCAGATTGAAAACCAGCACCAGGTACGCCGTAAGGATAGTAGTAATTACCATCCTCATTCTTTGCATCGAAGCCTGCTCTTAAGGCGTCAGGTCCCTGACTTTCTCCATATGTCCACCAGTCTCTCATCTTGACATCCTCCCACCAGTTCCTCTCCTCTTCTACCTGTAGATCTCTGTGTGCAACAGGAATATTCTTTGTGTAGAATCTACCAAACTGGATTTTGTAAAAGGTTGTGGGAGAGATGGTATGGGTTAGGGCTCCCTGAATTTGGTAGGATTTTCTAAAGTTGGCGCGTCTGAAATACGGTGGCTTGTATCTATCAGACTGTTCATCCCTACCCTGTGTCATATCTGTCATACCTGGGAGTCCTGCATAGGTTCCATAGTTACCACCCTGAGCTCTTGAAAGAAAGGCGGAGAAGAATGTCTTAATGCCCGGGGTAATTTTATATGATATCTTCCCCTGAACTGAGTAGAACTCATTATCGGAGTTAGTTAAAGATGCCTCTTTATCGCTTATAGGGAAATATCTGGTAAGATGATCTCTGTTGTTCACCTCTCCTGAGAAGAAGTAGGACATATTCCTTAACATTGGTACTGGACCACCAACGCCCACCTCAAATCTGTGTCTACCCTCGTTGAGGTAGCTGTCTTTTCCAAACATGGCGTCTGTAGTATATCTTACCATTCCCTCGAGCTTTGTTCCGCCCTCTTTAGTTATTACATTGACAACTCCAGACATTGCCTGTCCGAATTCTGCATTGAATCCACCAGTGGTTACCGAAATTTCCTCTATTGCATTCAGATTTATATCTATTGAGGCTCCTGCCCTTGCAGTCAATCTGTCAGTCGCTGGCATGCCATCCACCATAAATGCGATTTCGTCTCCCCTTCCACCTCTTA
>JAGMCL010000123.1 GCA_023129165.1 Caldifarciminota bacterium
TACCGATATATGGTGGTCAATCTATTGATCAGCAGTTACGCAGACTGAAAAAAGGTGTGCATATTGTAGTTGGGACTCCGGGTAGGGTGATTGATCATCTTAACAGAAAGACACTAAAGCTTGGAAAAATCGAGCACCTGATACTTGATGAGGCAGATGAAATGCTAAATATGGGATTCATCGAAGATATGGAAGAAATAATGAAACATACGAATCCTGCCAAAAGAACGCTACTGTTTGCTGCAACAATGCCGGGAAGGATAAAGGACCTTGCACATAAATACATGGACGGTTATAAGCTTCTTACAGCTAAGAAAGAGCAACTGACAACTAATCTGACGGAGCAAATATACTTTGAGGTTAAAGCCTCTGATAAATTTGAGGCACTATGCAGGATAATTGACATTGAAGATGATTTTTACGGTTTGGTTTTCTGCAGAACAAAGAGTGATGTCGATTCTGTCGTAACCCATTTAGTAGATAGGGGGTATGACGCAGAAGCTATTCATGGAGATATTTCACAGGCACAAAGAGAAAGAACTCTGGGGAACTTTAAGAAACAAAGAGTCAATATTCTTATAGCAACAGATGTTGCAGCACGTGGAATTGACATTATTAACCTTACCCACGTTATAAACTATTCACTACCTCAAGATCCAGATTCGTATGTTAATCGAATAGGGCGTACAGGAAGGGCCGGGAAAGAGGGCACCGCTATTACGTTTATTACTCCCAGTGAGTATAAGCGACTAATGTTCATACAGCGGACCACCAAGACTGATATTAAGAAATCAAAAGTGCCAAAAGTAAAAGATATTATCGAAGCCAAAAAGAAAAAGATATGCGATGATCTGACTGCTGTTCTTGAAGATGAAATTGATACTAAATATCATAACTGGGCTAAGAAATTGCTTGAGGAGAATAATCCGACAGAAATATTAGCTGCTGTACTTAACTATTCTTTCGAAGAAGAACTCAATCCTGATGCCTATGGTGAAATAAAAGAGGTCAGTGCAAAGGGGAAACAACTTGACCAACAGGGTAAAGCAAGACTTTTTGTCGCACTTGGTAAGAAAGACAAGATTAATGCCAAAAAACTTGTTGAGCTTATTATGAGCAGAGTCTCAGTTAACCCCAAACATATAAGAGACATACAGGTAATGGACAAATTCTCTTTTATAACTGTTCCTTTTGAAAAAGCAGAGAAAATCGTTGTTAGTTTTAAAGAAAAGGGTCAGAAACCGCTGATCGCTCATGCCAAGAAAAGAACAGATAAAAATGGCATGCAACGGACCCCGAAGGTTCGGCGCCGCTGATGCCCGCCTTTAGGCAAACCAGGCATGATATGAAACGTGACGACGCGGCGGCACCACTCGCGGCGAAAAGATAACGGACAACGGGAAAAAAGGAGGCACGCAATGGGAGACAAAGGCAAGAAGGATAAGGAAAAGGGTCGGAAACAGAAGAAAACAAAACGGGAACAAAAGTCAAAAAAGAAGCTGGATAAGCAACAGAGAAAAATCCCGTAACAGAAAGCATGGTAAGATGTCCGCCTCACCCGTACGGCCAAAATGGTCGTGTCCCTTGATGGGCCTGCAATGGTGCCCTGTTCTTGGCTCCATGGCGGGCGGTCCCGCCCGGATGGGGTCTTTCAGGGAGACAGAGGTTCAAACGGAAAAGTGGGTGGGTCAAATCTTTACTCTTGACAAATGCAGTAAGAAAATTTGGACAGTTACCTACTTAAGATTGTCTAACCCATTGCTGAACCCGACCTGTGGTCCGCGATCCGCGCGAAATTCCGGGCCGGAAGAGTAAAAAGTGGGTGTTGCTCTAGGAGGGACAGCCACGGGCAGGTGAGTTTTTCCATTATATCCCACCACAATCCCCTTTTATTTTTCCCTTGACAAAATTTTGAATATGCTATATAATAAAGGCGGTTTACATTTTAGAGGTAGCCGCAACCTTCAGGTTGCGTTGTAATCCGCAGGCTGAAGCCTGCGCCTACCATATTAATAAAAAAGCGAAATTACCTTTGCTAACACAGCATTAGAAAAGTTTATACGGTTAAAATAAGATGTAATTGTAAATTTATTAGTACAGATAAACCAATGTTCGATTGCAGTATAAATATGAATGATTGCATTTTCTGTGACATCGTCAGCGGTCAAGCGGAGGCCACGCTTGTCTGGCAGGACGATCTTGTGTCCGCTTTCATGGACATTCAGCCCGTAAACGTCGGCCACATTGACATCGTGCCCAACGTACATGCCTCGCGCCTTTCCGACCTGCCCGAAGACACTGGCGCACATATGTTCCGGATCGCCCAGCGCATCGCCCACGCGCTCCGCCAATCGGGCATCCCATGTGAAGGAGTAAACATGTTCCTTGCAGACGGCAAAGCTGCAATGCAGGAGATTTTTCATGTTCACTTGCATGTGTTCCCGCGTATCCCAGGAGATGGGTTTGGCCTGAAGTTCGGAGAAGACTACTTCGCCAAGCCAACACGAGCAGAATTGGAGGAAGTGGGAGAGAAGATAAGAAGAGCAATAGGACAAGGAGCTGAAGGCGACGTGGTAAACCGCGCGCCTTAGCTCACACGTTATGAATTTATCAAAATTATCAATAACCATTATATCATTATTCTTATCGACCGTATTGTTATCAGGCTGTTCGGTAATACGATCTTCAATTGCAATGATGCGTTCTACTGAACATTTTATCGCAAACAACAAAGATACCAGGGTTTTATATGAGCCTGGGGCAAAAATATTTGCTGACAGTATTGTGGCAATCTTACCTCAATCCATACAGAAGATCGAAAATAGGCAGTATCGGCATTTTGTCGAACCTGTAAAGGTTTATGTTTGTGCATCGGAAGAAAGTTTTTACAAACTATATGGTGCCAGAGTAAAAGCTGGTGTTAGCAACAAGCTATTGCTATCTCCGCGTTTAATGAATGAATCAGAAAACATCTATATATATTTAACTCATGAATTATCTCATCTTCATTTATATCAGCAGTTGGGTTTGTTAAGGTTTAGGGGTTTACCTTCCTGGTTCAAAGAAGGTCTTGCTACTTTCGTTTCAGATGGTGGTGGAGCACAGACTGTATCAGAAAACGATGCAATTAAATCGATCGTTAATGGCAAGCATTTTATACCTGTAAGTGGCGGCTTTTTTGGATGTTTCAATCAAAAATCGTCAGCGGATAGTGCTCTCAGCCATCAAATGAGATATCGCCAAAATATGATATTTGTCTCATTTATAAAGAATAAAGACGAAAAAAAATTCAAAAGTTTTTTATTGAGTATTCAAGATGGTGTTAATTTTTCAGAATCAATTCAGAAATCGTATGACACAACTTTAGAACAGTTGTGGCAAGATTTTATAAAAGATATACATTCAAAAGGCTAACAAGGCGCTGCACCTGATTGGTATTCCGGCTCCATACCAGCGGGTGAGTTTAGGCATTAAGCTTTCTTGATCTCGAGATAAAAAGGATTCTTATAATTTAAAAAGGAGGGTGAAGCCATGAGAAACAGACTACCGTTTATAATTTTAACCTCTTCTATATTTTTAATGAACACAATTTCATTGTCAGCATCCATTGATAGTCTAGAACTTAATAAGGATATTGCACAAACAACTGTTCACAGTACAGCAACAGGACTTGGAGAGGTTTTGAAAAACATTAAGGACGAAAAGGACCGCATCCATTTAATCCGTTCATTTGTTGATTCGATCCGTTTTTATCCTGACAAATCTGGCTACTTTTATGTTTATGACTATGATTGTGTGAATATAGCGCATGCCACACAAAAGGAACTGGTAGGGAAGAATCTTCATGACTACAGAGACTGTAAAGGAAAATTTGTAATCCGTGAACTTGCAGAAGCAGCCAGAAAAGGCGGTGGTTTTGTTGAATACTACTGGGCAAAGCCAGGCCTAAAAGGAGAACATAAAAAGATTGGCTATGTTGAACCAATCGCGAATACAGAATACTTTATAGGCACAGGCGTATATCTCACTGAAATGACATTAGGTGAAACGCTTGTACGGCAGTTATGGGCAGACCTGAAAGATAGGAGAATTGAAGCTGTGCAAGAAAATATTGCAGACGGCTTTCAGTCAGTGCATCAGTATGGCGCCAGTAACCGCGAGCAGGAGATAGAGCTTCTTAAGGGGCTCAACCTTAGCGAATATACTCTGACTAACTTTCAAATAACTCAGAACGGGCCTGTTATTATCGCCACCTACTTTATCTCTGTAGAAGAAACAATTAAAGGAAAGCGGCTATCAAAAAATCCGGCGCCAAGGCTTAGTGTTTTCTTGAAGACTGAGGACGGATGGCAATGGATTGCACATGCCAACTTGAAGCCTCTTGAACAGCGTGAGAAGTAGCGCAGCGGCTCTCTGTATCCAATCTACTGGGAAGTGGAAAGCCTAAAACTCACTGCCCTTTTATTTTCCCTTGACAAAATCAGAATTTTATTATATAATTATATCCGAAGGATCCATCCACAGGATCCAATGTTTATAGACAACACAAACTAAGATAATAATTAGATAGAAATATTAGGTAAGAGAGTGCGTTATACGATTAAGATTAGCTGTGGTTGTAAATTTATTAGTACATATAAACCTATATTGGGCAGCCAAACATAACTCCAACCCAGCTGGAGTCACTGACAAATTAATAAGTCCAACTACTCATACATAGTATTTGAACGTAAAATAGAGCTAGCAGATATTCTTTCTGCCAGCTAATCTTTCTCGGTTGAAAGGAGGTTTTATGACTTCTTTAGAATTTGAACAGAACCTGGACAAATATACCGAGGTGATTGTTAGAGTAGGTCTTAATCTTCAACCTGGACAACGCCTACAGATAGGAATGCCCCTGATGGGCGTATGCGGCACGCCTCTTGAATTGTCCCCACTGGTTCGGCTGATTGTGACGAAGGCTTATCAAGTCGGAGCCAGATTGGTTGATGTGATGTGGAACGATGACCAGCTACAGTTGATTTGACTTCAGCACGCTCCAAGTGATTCGTTCGAAGAGTTTCCAGCGTGGCGTGCTGATGCGGGGTTTGAAGCTGTTAAAGATGGTGATGCGGTGCTCATTATCTATGCTGAGAATCCCGATTTGCTCGTTAAGCAAAATCCCAATCTGGTCACCAACGTTCTCATGACAAATATGAAACACACCAAGCCAACCTGGGATCTGCTAACGAAGAGTGCGACGAATTGGTCAGTGATTACCGCACCTGTAGACGGTTGGCGGGAGAAAGTCTTCCCCGATCTTCTCCCAGGTAGTCGAGATACCAAATTCTGGGACACAATCTTTGATATTTGCCGTGTGAAGCAAGACGACCCGGTTGGGAACTGGCGGGACCACGTCAACCAGCTCGTTGCCAGGAGCAACTACCTTAACCATAAGAGGTACACAACCTTAAAACTGGTCGCTCCCGGGACAGATCTGTTGGTCGGTTTACCCAGGGGACATGTCTGGCGAGGTGGTCGTGTGACCACCCAAAATGGTATCGACTTCACCCCCAATATACCGACTGAGGAAGTCTTCACTATGCCTCATAAAGATAAGATAGAGGGCATTGTTACCTCTACAAAACCACTCAGTTATGGCGGTATTCTGATTGAAGACTTTACCCTGACTTTCTCCAAAGGGCGTGTTGTAAAAGCGACTGCCAAAAAAGGTGAAGAAAGCCTGCACAAGCTACTTGAAACGGATGAAGGAGCAAGCCGACTGGGCGAAGTAGCACTTGTTCCACACAGTTCGCCCATCTCGCAGTCGGGATTGCTTTTCTACAATGGTCTCATCGACGAAAATGCATCCAATCATATTGCCCTGGGCAAGGCTCTTAATTTCAGCATGGAGCGTGGTGAGGTGATGTCCAATGATGAGTTTGCAGCAGTTGGTGGTAATAATAGCCTTATCCACATCGATTTTATGATCGGCTCAGGCGAAATGGATGTCGATGGTTTTATGGAAGACGGCGCAGTCGAACCGATCATGCGCTGCGGGGAGTGGACGTTCGAGGTATGAGGAAATATAAACTAAATCACATTCGGTGTTAAAATTCGCATAACCTCCACTTCGCCCAATCAGGTTTGACCTTAATCAAATCGTATAGTGTGGGGTAGTGTAGGTAGTCTTGATGAGGAAGGCTTTACTGTAAAAACTTCTGGTAGGTTAGCTTGAATATTAGGGTAGATAATATTTTATATAGAGGAGGTGAGAAAAATGGCAAAAGCGAAGTGTCAAGTTTGTAAAAAAGAAGTCGATAAATCGGAACTGACAACGTGCCTGAGTTGTGGAAGAAAATACTGTCCAGACTGTCAAAGTACATCAACAAATAAGAAATACTGCAAAGGATGTGTGGAATAAGTAAGGGCAGTGACCATTAAAATCCTGACCACTCAATTCAAAGGACTCACCGTGTGGGAATTCTGATTTTGGATGTTATCAAGAGAATACAATTTGATAATGAACCGATATAATTTGAGATAAGGAGGAACCGCTCTTGATGAGATTGAGTTTAGAGAAGTTGGTAAAATGAAGTCTATGTAAAATCATGAACCAGCGTCCAACATTGGAAACGAAACGGCTGATCCTCAGACCCTTATACCCGTCTGATGCAGCAGAAGTCCAACGTCTTGCAGGTGATAGCGATATAGCAAACACAACGCTCAACATTCCTCATCCGTATGAAGATGGCCTTGCAGAGGATTGGATTTCAAAACATCAGGAGATATATGAACAGGGCAAAGGTGTTCATTTTGCCATCACGCTCAAACCTGCTGGTACTCTCGTAGGTGCAATCGGTCTTATGGATATGACCAGGGGACACCAGGCAGAGCTTGGTTACTGGATAGGCAAACCGTATTGGAACAAAGGATTATGTACGGAAGCCGGACATGCAGTAATCCAGTTTGGGTTCCAGGAACTTAATTTAATCCGAATCAACTCCCGTCATCTCAGTCGTAACCCTGCTTCCGGTCGTGTTATACAGAAACTGGGAATGTCACACGAAAGTTGCCAAAGGAAGTACGTAAAAAAGTGGGACAAGGTTGAGGATTTCGAACTCTATGGTATTCTCAAACAGGAATGGGAAAAGCAAGGTCAATGAAGAGGTTTTTTTACCACTCTGTTTTTCCCTTTGACAAAACAGTGATTATACTATATAATACAAGATGTTATACAGTTTCTAATAATGGAAATACAAAATCAAAACAAAAGGCATACTATACGAAATATTTATATTTTTACGATTTCGATAATTATCCTTGGTTGGGATGGTTATTAAAATAGGTAATTATAAAAGTTTTGACACTAAATCTTACTTTTTATTGCTACAGAACGTAACTCCTTACACCATGCAATACTACTTTTGTTTATAATGAATGTTTGGAGTGCAGTAGCTTGCTACTGCATGCATCACCAAGGTGATGCCTGCCTACCGCAGGCAGGCACTCCATCTTAGTGTCAGATGTTTTATAATCGACTAATAATATATCGAAAGAGAAGAAAAATGACCCAAAACACGAGGAGTAACCTTATGAAACCCTGGATTAGTATCCTATTCATTATTCTTGGAATAGTTCTTTTTATATTTGGTGGGATGTTGGTTTTAACTTTCTATTCTTTTCCAATAATCCCCCAAATAATGGTAGTTACTTTATGGAGTGCTGTTATTACATTTTCAATAGTAGCAATAATTGGATTGGCTATTCTAACATTAGGAATAATAAATTTAATCCGTTTTAAACGTCAGTCATCCTGACCCTGCCCATGACGGGGAAACCGAGCAATAAATGTTAGCCATACATACAATTCATAAAATGATACTGTGAAAAATAATATGAAAGAATGTGACAAACCACAGAGGTCACAGAGTAAATTTAATTCTCTGTGCTCTCAAGAAACAAGGACTAAAATTAACCACAGATGTTCACAGATAAATAAAAACTTTGAAGTAAGAAACAATCAGCGTTAATCTGTGTCAGAGAAAATAGAAGTCATCCGTGTTAATCAGCGTTAAAAAAACAGAGAAATATAAGGTAAATCGATTAGTCTTATCCGTGATATTCCGTATCCTTTCCATACAGATTATGTGGAATGGATATTTAGATGTATAAGAGGTCACAGAGGGGGAGGAATAAAAATCTTTTATAATCCCTTAATACAAAAGATTCTCTGTGCTCTCTGTGGTTAGATTTTGCACACTACTCGAAAAATAAAAAGGGGGTTTTATGAAGCGTGTAGCAAGACTAATGTTGGTTATGACGATTGTTTTGTCATTCTTTTGCTTAGCTTTCGCAGCAGATCAATCAGAGCCACGTTTGATTACAGTCACTGGAGATGCGGAAGTAAGAGTTGTGCCGAATGAGGTTATTCTTACTCTTGGTGTAGAGACTTGGAACAAAGATTTAAGTATTGCAAAGACTGAGAACGATCAGCGAATACAGAAAATTGTTGATGTAGGTAAAAGATACAAGATAGAAGAAAAACATATCCAAACCGATTATATAAGCATTGAACCACGATATGAAGATCGATGGGAACACCGAAAATTCATTGGTTACTTTGTTCGTAAGACTATTGTCTTTACATTAAGAGATACTGATATATTTGAGGGACTTCTCAGTAGTGTTCTTGAGTCTGGTGCAAACTACGTCCATGGAATACAGTTTCGTACTACTGAACTTCGAAAACATAGAGATCAAGCACGTGCTTTAGCAATTAAGGCTGCGCAGGAAAAAGCATATGATTTAGCTAAAGAACTTGGGCAAAAAGTTGGCAAACCTTATAAAATTCAGGAAAATCAATCCGGATGGTGGTCCTGGTACAATACACGGTGGTGGTCAGGTTGGGCAGGCGGAATGGCTCAAAATGTCATTCAAAATGTCGCAGATCCATCTCAATCGGAAAGCAGTATTGCTCTGGGTCAGATTAAAGTGAATGCAAGAGTTACAGTAAGCTTTGAACTTGAATAGGGTCAACCTAAAAAATTAAAGTTTCTCCGTTTTCCCCTTGATAAGATAGTGATTGTGTTATATAATACAAGATGTTGCAGTTTTAAAATTAGCCGTGATTGTAAATTTATTAGTACAGATAAAGTTGGTTAGACATAGAACAACTAACCATTGCTATTCTATTTATTATAATTGTGGCAAAAGTTAAACTGTAGACCCATTACTCAATAGAAAGGAGGTATTGTATTATGATGAGAGTAATCATTATAGCACTCATCCTAAACCTGATGAATCTTGTACCAGCACAGGCTTGTACAACCATGCTCGTTACCAAGGGGGCATCACAGGACGGTTCGGTCATTGTCGCTCATTCGGACGACAGTGAGTTGTTCGATCAGCGTCTGGTATACGTACCGGCTGCAGATCATAAACCCGGATCAATCCGACCTATATACTACGATGCTGCATCACTGGGTAGCAGACCGGAATATCACGGATATGAACTGCGCCGTTATGTGGGCACTCACCGGGGTCCAACTTATATCAATCCCAATCATCCGCAGAGCATACCGCTCGGTTATATTCCTCAAGTTGCACATACCTATGCATACTTCGATGGCAGCTACGCTATCATGAACGAACATCAGCTTATGTTTGGCGAGTGCACAGATGGGACTAAAATCCAATCCGAACCTATACCCGGCAAACTCATTTTCTACAGCGCCGAACTGAGCCGCGTTGCAGCTGAACGCTGTACAAAAGCACGCGAAGCCGTTGAACTGATTGGCCATCTTATTGAGACCTACGGCTACTACGGCACAGGAGAAACACTGCCCATCGGGGATACAGAAGAGGGATGGATTATAGAAATGGCACCCAGTCCTGAGGGTACAGGCGGTCTCTGGGTGGCAAAAAAGATACCTGACGGTGAGGTGTTTGTGGCTGCAAATGAACTGCGTATTCGCGAAGTCGACCCGGATGACCCCAATATGCTCTATTCCAGCAAACTTCATGCCATTGCCGAAAAACACGGATGGTGGAAACCGGAGGACGGGAAGTTGGATTGGCTCCGAACTGTGAGTTCAGGAGAATACAGCCATCCTTACTACTCACTACGCCGGGTCTGGCGTCTGCAGGCACGGATTGCACCCTCACAGAAAAAATCACCATGGGTTGAAGATAGTTACACGAAAGAGTATCCATTCTCCATTAAACCTGATAAGAAACTTAGCATCCGTGATGTTATGAGTTTGTACCGCGATTACTATCAGGGAACTGAGTTTGATCAGTCGAAAGGAGTAACCGCAGGACCTTTTGGCTGTCCCTACCGATACCCTGGTCCTATGGACGCTGGTGGCGATACCGGTGATCCGAATGCCAAACATAAAGGCGCATGGGAAAGAACGATTTCCATCTTTCGCTGTGGGTATAGCTATATCTGCCAGGCACGTGGCTGGTTGCCTGATGCCATCGGGGGTATTGTTTGGTTCGGTCCGGATGAGCCGATGAGCACATGCTATATGCCCTTTTATGTGGGAGTCACAAATATCGCTGCGCCATATTACACATGTGAAACTACAACCTTTAGCCAGAAAAGCGCGTGGTGGGCTTTCAACTTCGTTGCAAATTGGGCGGGTATAAAGTACAGCTATATGATTAAAGATATTCAGCAGAAACAGGACGAAATCGAAAGCGTTGCAATTGAAGGCATTAATAAAATAGATGAGCAATCGCTTGCTCTTTATAAACAAGACCCGGAAAAGGCTCGGCAGCTGCTTACCACATACTGCGAAACGCAGGCTAACCAGGTTGTTAAAGACTGGTGGGAATTTGCCTGGATTCTTGTAGCCCGTTATGACGATGGTTATATCAACGCGCCTGGAAAAATGACCCAAGAAGTCGGTTATCCTGAAGATTGGTATGATAAGACGGAATGGCTCAATGGACCGACAAGCTACCCAAAATAAAACAACAGGACTTAATAAGTTTAATTTTAACAGGGACTTATAAGAGACTTAAAAGAGACAATCTATTTTTATTTTAACAGGGATTTGAAGAGAATAATAAATTAAGAAAATAAGTAATAGAGTATTTATACGGTTAGTAAAGACCGTGATTGTAAATTATTTCTTTATCCAGTATATCCTGTTCATCCTGTCAAAAGAAAAAGTATTAGGGTGGAATCAGCCCCAATTTTTATATCCCTTTACAATTGCCTCATTTTTTCCCTTAACAAAATTGTGATTGTATTATATAATTATATCCGAAGGATCCGTATGGAAAATAAACCACACATGCCCGATGTCATTCAGGAAATCTCTGTTTTAACTTATAAACTTCAATGTACAACAGATGAGTAGGTATTTAGCTGTGAACCGATTAGAATTTGCTGTCACATACCTATGTAACGGAGGATGCAGGCACTGCTATACTATTCAGGGTAAGGAATCATTCCCTGAACATATTGAAAAATCACTTGCTGTAGAGATTGTTAGAAAAGTGGGCAAGAAATATAGTCCCGAATCGATTATGACCTTTGGTGGGGAACCATTGCTATTTCCTGAAATTGTATGTGATATCCACAAAGAAGCAATGAATGTAGGAATTCCCTGCAGGCAGATAATTACAAATGGTTATTGGTCAAAGAATCCCAGAAGGATAAAAGAAATAGCTGAAAGTTTGGTAGAATCCGGGGTAAATGATGTTATTATATCTGTTGATGCATTTCATCAGGAAAATATTCCCCTTGATATCGTTAGAAAGACAGCCGACTCATGCCTACAGGTAGGTATAAAAAATATATCTTGGAACCCCTGCTGGGTAGTTTCTGAAGAAGATAATAACCAATATAACAAAAAGACTAAAGACATTTTGAAAGAACTTATTGACATACCTGTAAGAGACTCAGAGGGAAATGTAATGGAGCCAGATGGATTGGCTATTATTAATTTGAAAGAATTTTTACCTCCAAAAGAAAAAATACCTACTGGCAAATGTGGTGATATGCCTTATACTGACCCGCTTGACTATGTTAAGGGTATATGTGTTGAACCAGATGGTAGAATAGCTGTTTGTAATGATTTTCATATTGGGAATGCTTCTGAGGTGGATATTATTGATATTTTAGAGAATTATGAACCATATAAGATACCAGAAATGAAAGCAATACTTGAAAATGGCATGAAAGGATTGATAAGTTGGGCAAGGACAAAAGGTGTCGAACCTGAGCCAGAGGGATATTATTCAATCTGTCATATGTGTACTGATATTAGAAAAAGAACAGGTAGAGGTACTTTCAAATAGAATATGAAAAAATATGGAAGCAAAAATGTAGGGGTTCGATTTATCGAACCCGCAAATCAGGAATGAAAAAGCCTTACATAATGTTCGTGGGTATATAGAGGACAATCCGTTAGTAGAGAAAATAAGATTTGAAGAATTCTATAGAAACGGGTCGGATACCCGCCCGACGCCTGCCTGCCGGTAGGCAGGGCAGACGGGAATCCAACACCTACAAGAATCAAGGGGAGGCAGGTCAAAAATTGATAACTATATAAAAAACAGTGGATTAAGAGAAAATCCATAAAAGGTTTTTGACAATACTCAGGTAAGCTTAAGGAGGTTTTATGATAATTCTGGCTATTATTATTGGAGCTATTTTAATGGCATTTTTAGAGGGTATTCCAATATTTGGTCCACTAATTGCTGGTTTTGTTGCTGGTATAATTGCAGGTGGACTTATACGAGGTCTTTTAGTCGGGTTTTTGAGTGGAACGATAGGTGCAATACTATCTGCAATTTTCCTTACGAGTGCTGGCGGATTTTTAGGCTCTATACTTGGTGGTTTACCTGGTAGTGCTCTGGGAGGAATTATAGGCGCAGTGATAGGTGGAAGTATTATACTTGGAGCACTCTACCTTGGCATACTTGGTCTTGTAGGCGGTTTGTTCGGCGGATTGATTAGACCGATTAGATGATTGAATATACAATACGAAGAATGTAGGCAATTAAACAAATGCATGTAAGGGTTAACAATTTGTAGGCACACCTGCCTGACGGCAGTCAGGGTTTTAACTGTGCAAACACATTGTCGCTTTACCAAGGTAAAGCCTGCCGGCGGTAGGCAGGCACTCCAACCCTTCAAGGTATTAGTAATAAAGTATGGGATTGCCACGTTCGTCATGAAGTTACGACGAACTCGCAATGACAAAGATATTTATAGAACAGGGATTTGCCTGCTTGATGCAGTCAAATAAGAGAATTTTAAGAGAAAAAATTTTTATTCTTTACCTACAATCTCATTCAAGTCTCGTCTCTACCTATCGGCAGACAGGCAAGTCCCTGTTAAAAAGAGATAGGAATTGCTTCGCAATGACAGATTAAACTTTATATTACAATTATTCAGAAGAAATAGTCTCAAGCAGTAATTCCACTGCCTTTTTGAGTTGGTTGTCAGAATCCCCTGTATCCTCTTCAGGTGAATTGTATACAATATAGTCAGGAACAGCACCTCCACCCTCAAGATTTATCTCATCATCCGCTGTATACCATCCCCTTCCCGGAACTGTAAACTTAGTTCCATCTCTAAGAGTCCTCGTGTGTGTACTAATTACACTACCATTTGTGGTGTTCCCAACCAGCTTACCTAAACCGAGTGTCTTGTAGGCGTGTGCAAATATCTCACCATTACTAAATGTACGTTCGTTTATTAGCACTATAGAGGGTTTTGTCCAGACATAGTATGGAAGTCTCTCTGAAATAGGGTAACCTGGTTCATCTCCCCTTCTAACTGTATAGGCATGGACTCTTGTATCGAGCATTACGAGCAGATGATCGGCAATCCAACCACCTGAATTGTATCTCACGTCAATAACCATTCCATCCTTTCCAAGCCCCTGTTTATAGAGCTCCTGTTGAAAATTATCCACGGATTTCCATCCCATATGTGGTATGTGTATATAACCAAATCTACCATCGGAGAGCTCATCAACCATATCTCTTCTGAAATCCACCCATTCCTCATAAAGACACCCATTAACCTCGTTCATCTCCGCGGGTCTTATGTTTACTATTCTCTCCTTACCAATCTCATTTAACACCCGCAGTCTCACAAGCTCATCTGTCTTACCCTCCATAATCTCAGATATATTTTTTTTACCAATGTCTATGCCATCAATACTTAATATAATATCACCTTCATATAGTCGGCTGTCTCTCCTGTATGCCGGGCTATCTTTAATCACCCTCTTAATCCTAAGACCTTCACCCTTATACTCATAGTCCCATATCACACCAAGTATACCTGTAGAGGGGAGTTGTGAATTTTCTCGTTTGTATATACTTAGATGGGATGAGTTGATTTCACCCAACATGAGTCTTATAGCGCTTCTAAACTCGTATGGATGATTAACACTTAGAGCCATTTCTCTATACTTATTATACATACTATCCCAGTCTACACCATGAAAATTCTCGTCGTAGAAATCATTTTTTAATGTCCTCCAAACTTCATGGAATATCTGTTCTCTTTCATGCTCAATATCTATTCTCTCCTTTATATTAAACCCAATTGACTTCTGTTCCCTACCATCCATATCAGTCATCCATATCTTACCCTTGCTGAGATAGTAAATTTTATCTTCATCCAGTACTACCTGAGAAGGGTTCATACCACCTGTAGTCAATGGCTTCAGATTCTCATTTTCTTTATCGATTATATATAAATCTTCCTTACCTGTATGGTCGCTCCTGAAAATAAACCTGTCACTTTCTGGAGCTATAGCGAATATCATGGCATCTCCTGGAAGGTCTGTGCCTTCTCTTGCCCTTTTATCTATATTCTCAAAATCTATCTTTACATCGGGAATGCTGTCTTTCTCCTCAATCAATTTCTCTCTCTTCCAATCCTCTTCTGTCTTCTCATCATCCTCCTTACGGAGATATGACCACCATATATCATAATCATCATCCTTTCTATATGATGAGAATGCAATTATCCTGCCATCATCCGACCAGAAAGGTAAAATGTCAGGTCTTGGATGTTTTGATATATTAAAAGATTCCCCTGTCTTTACATTTACTATGTATATGTCGTTAATATACTCCCTGCTTCTGTATGCTATCCATCTACTATCAGGAGACCAGTTATATTCACTTATCGACCACTGCTCTGCTAACAACCTCTCCTTTTTGGTCTTTAAGTTATAAACCATCAATTTCCCTCTTTTCATTATGAACGCCAGCTTCTCCCCATCAGGTGAGACGGTTGGAGCATACTCGTCAAAGGGTGAAGATATTACATTCTCCTCTTTTAAATCCAGGGAAAGATAGAGTCTCTCCTTATCAGGGTCTGAGCTTTGTAATCTATATATATCATAATCCCCATCTTTATCTGATGCGAAGAATAATGCCTCACCATCTTCTACAAAATTTATATTCCTCACCCTGCCCTGACTTTCTGTGACCCTCCTTGCCTTACCTCCTGATGTATCTGCGATATACAAATCCCCCCGAAGGACAAATGCCACTACCCCATTCGATACATCGAACTCCGTTATTCCACTACAATCGGTAAGCCAGACATCATCTAACTTCTCCTCTAAGACATCCACTTTTAAAGAAGTTATCTCAAGGGTATGGGTATCAAGAAGATTTATTTCAAACCCTCTTTCAAAGGCAATTTTATCCCCCATAAAATTTATGGATGGGAATCTTACCCCATCATCCTCAAAATATGTAAGCTGCTGAAGATCTCCTGTAATGATAGAATATCTGAAGATGTTCGAGGTTCCATCCCTGTCCGAAAGAAAATACAGGGTGCCAGTATCCGCCAACATTGGATAGCCATCATTATAGTCCGTATGCTCTCCAAATACTAAATATATACTATCTCCATCTGAAATCCAAATATCACCAGAAAAAGGCCCACGGTATCCCTTTCTCCACCAGGAGTAATGACCTCTTGTGAATGCAATTAATCCTTCATTTGATATACTAATACCTGAGACAACAAATTCAATAACCGGTTCTGGATTACCTCCTGATAATTTTATTCTATAAGGTATTGGACCAAGGTGAGTTTGTTCTCTAACTGAGGTGAATAGAATATCACCTGTTCGTGGGTCCCATCCCCGAAGCACATCGTCACCAGTATAAAAGGTAAGCTGCTCAAGAGAACCATCATCAATCGACAGTACGTATATATCAGAATTCCCGTTTCTGTCCGAGTTGAAGGCAATATATTTGCCGTCAGGTGACCACCTTGGTCTGTAATTATATCCCTTTTTCGTCAATCTTACTGCCTGACCACCACTATCTGGCACAAGCCAGATATCACCACTATAAGAGAATGTTATCTTCTGACCATCAGGTGAAAGCATTGGCGTCCTTGGAAATGATGCCTCAACTGCAAATAGGTTTGTAAAAAACAACATTAAAAACGCAAGAATTATTATACGCATAGTTCCCTCCATTGATTAATAGATTCAATGCAAAAACCTTAACCACAGATATAAGATTTTATTTTTGTGGATCTTTTAAAGCCTCTTTTTAAAACACAAAAGAATCTCTTTTATAATGTTGATATAACCTTTGAAAAAACCTGAATCTCCAATACAGTATTTTATCACACATTACATTATTTGTCAAGATAAATATGACATAACAATTATACAATAACTCCCAGAAACAATGAATTTGACAACTTTTAACTTGACATTTTTAAAATTTACCATTATAATACACGGTTAATGTTATCGAAGTAATTTTCCCTATTTCCAGATGTCTACCTAATGCCAGTCTTGTTTGTTTTTCTGATTGAATAAATTCCAACAAAGAGGTGCCTTATATGTTTAAGGATGTCATGGATCTTATAAACTTCTCCAAAAGTTCGGTCAGACTTACAGGAGATGGATTTCGAATTATTAATGCTAAAGACTTTCGAGAGAGGGTCATTGATCGGCTCGTTTATACATCTGTCTTCCATTCTGACAGGGAATTAGTCGAAATCTGTAGATACTTCATTTTCGAGACAGCTAAAAAACTTGGTGCCATCCCTTCCTCTATATATAATCTGTATCAAAGTAGAGCATTAAACGAGTTTGGTGGTTTCAGTGTTCCTGCTATTAATATTCGAGGATTGACATATGATGTGGGGAAGACACTTTTCCGTACTATCAAAGAGCTAAACGTAGGTGCCTTTATATTCGAAATTGCAAGATCAGAAATCGACTATACCAACCAGCAACCAGCAGAGTATACAACAGTTCTACTGGCAGCAGCCATAAAAGAAAATTTCAAGGGTCCGGTATTCTTTCAAGGTGACCACTTCCAGATAAACGCTAAAAAATATAAAGAGAACAAAAAAGATGAGAGTATCACACTCAAGGAACTAATGAATGAGGCTATAGCTGCAGAGTTCTATAATATAGACATTGACAGCTCTACCATGGTTGATATCAATAAAAACTCAATCATAGAACAACAAAGACCAAATTTTGAGATAACTGCTGAGTTTATTAAGCTGATAAGAAATCTCCAGCCCAGTGATATTATGATTACTATAGGTGGTGAAATAGGGGAGATAGGAGGTAAAAACAGTACTGTAGAAGAATTGAGAACATACATGGATGGTCTTAAAGCAGCTTTCACCAATGGAATAGCAGGAATAAGTAAGATTAGTGTCCAAACAGGGGCTACTCATGGAGGAGTAGTGCTGCCCGACGGTTCTGTTGCCAAAGTCAATATCGATTTCGATACCTTAGAGAAACTATCCCGAGTCGCAAGAGAGGAATATGGATTAGCTGGTGCAGTACAACATGGTGCCTCTACTCTACCGGATGATGCATTTCATCTCTTTCCTGGTGTTGAAACATGCGAGGTTCACCTTGCAACGGGCTTTCAGAACATCATATATGATAACCCTTTTTTGCCTGATGATTTTCGAAATAACGTGTATAAGTATTTAAGAGAGGAATGCGGAAAAGAAAGAGATAAGTACAAAACTGATGAGCAATTTATTTACAAAACACGTAAAAAAGGTTTCGGCCCCTTCAAAAAGGAGTGGTGGAATCTGCCTCAATCAGTAAAAACTGTTATTATGAGTCGATTAGAACAACGTTTTATACAGCTATTTAAGCTACTTAATGTATTAAATACAAAAGAGTTGGTTGATAGTAAAATAGATTTAAAACCCACAGAACGAGATATACCACAAGGGTTAAAACGTTTTATTTCGGTTTAAGTTATAACTTATTGGAGGCTTGTATATATGAAAAAGGAAACGCTGGCTATTATCGTTGGGGGTGGACCTGCACCTGGGATTAATGGGGTGATAAGCTCAGTAACCATTGAAGCAATCAATCTCAGGAAGAAGGTAATTGGTATTATCGGTGGTTTTAGATATATCTCCCAGGGAAGGGAAGGTAAAATAAATGAACTAACGGTTTCTGACGTATCCAGGATACATGACGATGGCGGATCAATACTTGGGACATCTCGTGTTAATCCTACAAAGGATACTCAAAAGATGAAAAATGTGTTACAACTTCTCCGAAAATATGAAGTTAAATACCTGATAACAATTGGGGGTGACGATACAGCAACGACTGCAAGTAAAATTGCAGATGCTGTAGATGGTAAGATAAAGGTCGCACATGTACCTAAAACAATAGACAATGATTTACCTCTCCCCGATAATATGCCTACCTTTGGTTTTGAAACAGCTCGTCATGCTGGCACCAAGGTCGTCTCTAATCTTATGGAAGATGCAAAAACTATAACTCGCTGGTACTTTGTTATAACTATGGGTAGATATGCGGGACACCTGGCTCTTGGAATAGGAAAATCTGCTGGAGCAACGCTTACAATAATTCCCGAGGAATTCCAGCTATACGAACAAGTAAGTTTTTCCACTGTTGCTGATATTCTCGAGGCTAGCATAATAAAAAGGAGATCAATGGGTAGAAATGACGGCGTTGCTGTAATTGCAGAAGGTGTGACTGGAAAAATCGAAGAAGAGAACCTTATTAGTGCTATATCAAAATTAGATAAAGATGAACATGGACATGTCCGACTTTCAGAAATCGACATTGGCAAGATACTGAAAACTGAGGTGAGAAAAAGACTTCTTCAAAGGGGAATTGACATTACTATTGTAAATACCGATGTTGGTTATGAACTACGCTCTGCACCACCTATACCTTTTGACATTGAATACACAAGAAACCTTGGTTATGGCGCAGTAAAATTTCTCTTCCAGGGTGGTACAAATGCCGTAATCGCATATCGCTCCGGCAAACTATCCCCTGTTCCCTTTTCTGAGATTATAGACTCTACGACAGGAAGAGCTAAAGTAAGACTCGTTGATATATACTCTGAGTCATATGAAGTAGCCAGGGCATATATGATAAAACTGAAAAAAGAGGATTTTGAGGATAGAAAAAAGATTGAGAAACTTGCAAACGCTGGTAATCTAACCTCAAAAGAATTCGAGAAGCGTTTCCGTTACATCGCAATTTAAGGTTCCAGGTCCTTTAGTAAATTTAGTTCAATTAATCTTATTCCCGTTCCTTTTCCTTTCTGATTGCAATACGATACCAGATAGCCAGTGATATTCCTATAAAAGTAAGCACTAATCCACCTCCCATAAACCATAAAGACCATCCATAAGCACCAGTAATGAGTGCAAAAATGATGAGTCCCACTCCACTCCCCAGGCATATACATCCTCTTCGCAGACTATCCAAAGGCGTAGCTGCTTTAACGTATGTTAAGGCTTCCGGAGAAAGCTCAACTCCCTTCTCAATCGCCAACATCCTTTCCTTGCTTCTCTGCACTCTCACACGATACCAGAAATAGAATGCCATTATTGGAATGAGCATGGTCATAATAATAGCTATAATGGGTACGAGCAGTGCTTGAAACATATATGGAGCGAATGGCATCTTTCCTCCTTTGTTGTCAAAATGTTAGATAAAAAAACACTACTTTTTCTTTATCTGCATTTTTTCCATCTCATTATACTTTGACTTAATATTTTGGAAATTGTTTCAAAAGAATCTTGACTTTTGTAAAAAAGTTTGTTATACTTGAAACAAACAGGGAATTTGTTCGTCTTATAATTATGAATAAAGATAGAAACAAAGACTTCATCAGACAACTGAAGGTCGGTGATAAATCGGCATTTGAGAAACTTTTTACCGAGTACAAGAATATGATTTATACAATTGTGAACAGGATGGTTTACAACAAAAATAATATTGAGGATCTGGTGGCGGATATATTTGTCAAGATTTACCAGAATATTCGACGGTTTGACGAGAGGTCCAAGCTCTCGACCTGGATGTACAGGATCGCCTATAATCATTGTCTCGATTACATAAGAAAAGCCAAAAGGGATCCTCTCGAATCCTACGAGCCATTGGATAGTAAATTTCACCTCTCCAGCAACGCTTTCGATAACGAGAAAACGCTCTTGAAGGAAGAGAGAGAACAAGTTTTGTATGCCCTGGTTGATTCGATGCCCGAAAGATATCGTATGGTATTAAATTTTCATTATTTTAAAGGGATTTCATACAGGGATATAAGCGAAATTATGGGAATCCCGATGGGAACAGTGAAGACTTATCTTTTCAGGGCAAAGGTATATTTGAGAGAAAAAATGAAAAAGTCAGGGGTTTTATGAATGAATGTAGAGAATACAGGCGAATGATAATCCACTTCTTTTCAAGGGACCTTACAGGTGAGGAAGAAAAGATATTGAAAGAGCATTTGGGGAGATGTGAAGAATGTAAAAAAGAGTTTGTATTGCAGGGGGAAATGGAATCTATACTTCAAAAAAGACCATTGTCCAAGGCTCCTGTCGCCGTTATTGAAAGAGTTCTTTCAATTATTCCTGAAAGGAAAGAGGTTTATGCAAGACCCCACTTTAACTGGAGGGTAGCGGTTTCTATTGCATCCGTGGTAGCTGCCTGGATTATCGTCTCGCTCACGCACTATTTTACCCGTCAGCCAGGTGTTTTAAGCACCTTTATAGAAGTGATGTCAACTACCATGACTAACTTTTCTTTAAACTTTACAAAACCATCATTTATCATAGGAACTGTTATATACTCTCTTGTTGTATCTTTCTCCACTCTCTTCATTTTCTGGCGAAGCCAGCTGAGAAAAATCGTTGTCATGTAGAAAAACATAAGAGAGCTCTGATAAATTACCTTTGAATCTCTTAATCTGTGTAATCAGAGATTTCTGGACTCTTTCAGAAATCTCTTAGAAATAACTTGACATATAAAGCTTTTCGATGTATAATGTATTTGCAGTATTTTTTTGTTTATCCACGGCTAAATAGCCTCTTTAAACTCCCCAAAAGATATCCTATAAAGATCAGGATGTCTGATTACATTGATTAAAATGAGATTTCACAGATGAAGGATAGAGATCCATTAACAGAACGAATAATAGCTTGCTGTTTTGAGGTTCACAGAGAATTAGGACCTGGGTTTAATGAAAAGATATACCATAATGCATTAAAATTAGTACTTGCTCAAGAGGGATTATTATATCAGACAGAGAAAGAATTTAGGGTTTTATACCAGGATAAGCAGGTTGGTAAATTCAGGATAGATTTAGTTATAGAAGATGAGGTAATTGTTGAAATTAAAGCTTTAACAGGGAATATACCTTCTGTCTTTGGATATCAATTACTCTCATATTTAAAAGCTTCTAAACTTCATACTGGATTATTAGTTATCCGTTAGCTAACGGATTGGTAATAAAAGTTGTCAGGTATAACGAAGATTATACCAGGAGGTAAAAATGGCAATAATGACAGAACATTTGTACATAGTGTTTGATGAGAAAATCCTCAGAGGCGAACCTATCATTAAGGGAACAAGAACTCCTGTAAGAGCTATAGTTGAACTGTGGAGAATGGGACTCTCTCCCGAGGAGATTAGAACCAAACTGCCTCATCTGACTTTGGCACAAGTGTTCGATGCTCTAAGCTATTACAATGACCATAGTGAAGAGATTGACGAGTATATTAAAAAGAATACCGTGCCAGAAAATCTAACCGACCCTGTGATAAGAGATTTGGTATGAGATTATTCATCGAACTATACTTGGATGAGGATGTCTCAGTTCTTCTTTCCGAATTGCTGAAGAGTAGAGGATTTAAGGCTACAACGACCCGTGACGCAGGTATGCTTGGAAAAACTGATAGTGAACAAGTGGCTTATGCCGCAAGTGAGGAGAGGACACTGCTCACCCATAATCGAGTTGACTTTGAAAAATTGCATAATGAGTACCTTAAGGCGGGCAAAGAACACTATGGGATAATCATTGCTGGAAGGAGAGACGAGTACTCTATGTTGAAACGTATATTGAGAATTCTAAACCGTATAACAGCTGATGAAATGAAGAATCAGCTAAAATACATATAGAACATGATAGAAGAAAACCATAGTTATTGTGTTAGGTGGTCATGCTGAAAAATAGAAATAACTTGACATATCAAACTTTATAATGTATAATATATTATTATTCTTATTGAGCATTTCCATTTGTAAATGCATCTCTAAACCAATCGGAGGTGTTAACTAATGAATAATCGTATAGTTTCAGATCCGAACATCTGTGGAGGAGAGCCTTGCATTAAAAGGACAAGAATACCTGTTCATATAATATTGAGCCATCTCGCATCTGGAGAAGATTACGATACTATCCTAAAAAACTTTCCTAATATAGAGAAAAAGGATATCCTTGCATGTCTTGAATATGGTTCTTATCTTGCAACTGAGAAAACAGTAATGATATGAAAATAGTGGTTGATGAAAATGTGAGCTACGGTGTGGTTATAAAATTATTGGAAAGAGGATATAATGTAATATCAATAGCAAAAGAGAAGAAAAGTACCCTGGATAAAGATATCTTCCGCCTTGTATTAAAAAAAGGAGCCATACTTATCACAAGAGACCACCATTTCACTAATCCCATACTATATCCCCCCGACAAAACCAAAGGTATCATATATATAAGAATTGGCAATCTTCGTTCTGATGAGGAGATAGACATAATTGATAGGTTTTTTGCTAATTACCCACCTGAACAATTCAAAGGAAAATTAGTCGTACTTTATAGAAATAGCGTTCATATTCGCTGAAAATAAAGGGTTAAGTTGATACAGTAAGTTTGCTGCAACACGGAGAATTGCGATTATTGAATAATAACATTGCAAACATTGTCATACCAATATTATATGTTATAATAAAGTTGCGACAAGATAATCAAGCATCGAATTCTTGTAGCAGAAGTTCAGCTAGATTTGGGTTTGTAGGGTTTTTGTGATACAGTCAGGAAGGACAGATTGTAAAAATTCCAAGATGTGACTCCCTGTTGCCCTCTGCGAGAGCTCCCCTCTAAGTAGGCTCCGTTTTTTATCGAAGCAGTATCATCTTCTTCGTTTTACAAAAATCTTCAGTTTCAAGCCGGCAGAAGTAGATTCCGGGAGGCACCTTTATTCCTTTGTTATCTAATGCATTCCAATTTATTTCGTAATAGCCTGCTTCCTTTCGTTCGTTCATAAGTGTAGCAACCCCCTGACCCGAGAGGTTGTAAATCTCAATATTTACGTATGAGTCCTTAGGAAGCCCAAATTTTATTTTCGTAGTATGAACAAAGGGGTTAGGATAATTCTGGGATAGGAAGTACACCTTTGGTATAGCCCTTTCCTCTGTAATTCCAGTGCTTGAGAGAACTGTAAAGCAGTAAGAACTGTCGGGTGCATTTATAGGATCAGTTGCCTCGTTGGGTG
This sequence comes from Caldifarciminota bacterium, assembly GCA_023129165.1. GTDB lineage: Bacteria > Hydrothermota > UBA3073 > UBA3073 > UBA3073 > JAGMCL01. The sequence goes on from JAGMCL010000123.1 coordinate 23,801, forward strand.
GTGTGGCTTTATCCTGTGCATTGATATAATAATAAACCTCAGTATTTTCAGATTGTTGTGGTATCTCACCAAAATATTGATTTTCACTTTTTGCTGTATCCATTGATATGTTTACCCAGTTTGTATCGATACTTGTCTTATACCAGAGCTCTACGTTGCTTACGCCATTTTCATCTGCGATATACGAAGAAACAGGGAATGGTCCTGTAAAGGTCGTATCATCCCATACAGTAGTGGATTCAATCTCTGGTGCCTGAGTATCAATAAACAGAATAAAGGGCTCTGAGTATCCACTTTTATTACCAGCTTCATCTTCCGCTTGAATCTTCCATAGATAAACAGAATCAACTAGTGTATCAATAAGAGTATAGAATGTGTCCGAAGTCTGATATACTGTACTATCATTTCCAAGGGTTATTGTGAGAAAATAGGTTATAGCTGAGTTTTTATTTCCTACAAGACCTTTAATACTTTTAAGAAGTTTAGCGCCTTTTGTCACGTGTGTCCAACTAAAGCCCGGAGTATTATCAGATATGATGCTTGAATCAGAGGGAAACAAGAGCATTGGTATATCTGGAATCTGAGTATCTATAGTAAATGTCCAAGTCTGGTTTGATTGTCTCGAATTATCAAGACTATCGTATGCTACTACATACCAGTTATGTAAATCCTCTGTTAGGTCGTAATCTGCTGTCCAATTTGTAGAAGGTGTACTATCTTTCAATAAATTATCAATATAGATTTCATAATAGTCAAGTCCTGAGAAGGTATCTGCGGAGGTCTCCCAGGTAAATATAGGTCTTGTTATATTTAAACATTCTGAATCTGCGGGTGATACAAGATTAAAAGGTTCTGGTGGTGTTATGTCGTATCTCAAAATCACCGAGGAACAATTACTATAATCTTTATTTCCAGCACCATCTTGTAACCACACCCATAGGGTCTCTCCTCCCCCAATAGAACACTCTACGTTAAATGGATTCATCTCATCTGAACCGGTCGTATCCCCATTTGAATAAGGTTTATTTCCCAATTTATAATATGCCTTGATAATTCCGCTTGTGTCTGCTTTACCAATCTCAAAATGACCTGTTTCATAAAAATTCAGTACTGGGATTGCTGAATTCTGAACAAGGCCTTTGTCGTCCCAATCGTTTATACTTTGAAAAGTTAATGTTAACAAAGCTTCCTTTGTATAACCAGCACCAGGAGTGGGTTCATAATCATAACTCCAAGTAATACTCAGATCTTCTGAGGTCTCATCATGCCCCCTAATACCATTACCTCCAGTGAGTATCTCGTTTCCTTCTGTAAGGTCAACCCTCTGGAAAGACTTTCCGACACTATGGCTGTTACTCTTTACAACTTCTTGATCAACAATCGGTGTGTCTGGAAGATATTGACTGGAATCCGTTCCTGAATCAGGTCCATCCTTCCAGATTCCAGTTTTATTTACAGCCTCATCCTTATCCCCCCAGACAATAATATCAGAATCATAAACAAGATCAGTAGTCCAATCCCAGTGGAAGAGAATTACTGATTCCCCATTATTAGAGAGACCTGGATTATTCCCAATACCACCAGCACCACCATTCAACATGTCAGGTATGCTATCACCATCGCTTATCCCATTCGGTGTGAGTTCAAAGTCTGGGTCGATGGCATGATATGTAGAAAAACTGTCATTCATTGCAATGGTAAGATATTCACCCGGCATTATAGTGGCACCATAAGGAAATCTTGCGAGAAAATCTTGATAGTAGCCTGTATCTGTTCCATCAACGATATTTATATAGTCGTTGTCATTTAGATATATGCCATCAAACAGATAGAAATTGTTGAGATCGATAGGAATACTCAGTGGATTATAGATCTCTACAAACTCACCATTTGTTGGGGTAACGCAAACTTCGCTTATAAGAAGGTATGGATTTCCTGCTTCGACATATCTTATAACAAACAAAGAATCATTAGTCCATGGGGATGTTACTAAATATCCATTTGCATAAAGACTTTCAGGAGGTGAGGGTGGAGTTGCATCGTATCTCAGAGCAATGTCTGTATTGTTTAAATGATTCTTGTTCCCAGAACTATCCTCAAGCCAGACATACAACATTTGTACACCTTCGAGCATAACACTCACTTCAAAGGGTTTATCTTCTGTGTATATACCATCACTGGGATACGATGGTGAATCGCTTAACTTATACCATGCACCTATAATTCCACTCCTGTCATATGGGTTAGTCCAGTCAATAGTGAATGTTGGGTTGGGTTGCCATGGACTTGGATTTGAACCATTGGCAGTGAGACTACTTGGTATTGGAGGGGGAATGGTATCGTTACTTATTCTAAAGGAGCTATCACTGGTATCACTACCCCAATTGTCATTCCGATCCTTTGCAGAAACCCTAACTAAGCAATTCCATGATAAAGTATCTGGTATATCCCAAGTACAACCAAGCCATCCGCCGGAAGTATGGTATTCAATGTGTAGGACAGAATCCCAGCTCATTCCTCCATCAATTGAATAGTCTATGTGGAAATGAGTAATTGTGTCATTGTCATACACGGACCACCAAATTGTGTCCTCTTCCCCTGTTTTCCAGAATTCTCCTCCATTAGGCTGAGAAATATTTATGATGGGTGGAAAGGTATCTACTGCAGGACTGCCTATGTTCATGATAAGACCCACACGTTCCCAAGTGACCCAGGGAGGATTCATTGTGTGTTCTATATTAAGTTCACCAGTTTGAGATGTTGTAAAGGTATCCCTATCTACCGTAACATGCACAATAGCAGTATCATGCGGAAAAATGAAGAGAGAACATGGTGTAACCTCGATGACCCACGATTCCATCGTCCATATGTCAGTAATATTCAGTGGAGCTCTGCCACTATTTGTAATTCTCAAGTCCTGTCCAATTGTATCCACAGGACCTCCAGAACCATATGCCACAACAGCCGCATGCAGATAATCATAATCCTTCTCAACCCATTCACTGCCGTTCCACCAAAAATCTGTTCCTGGAGTGTTAGTAGAGTCCATCACTGATGTTGGTGCACCATCCACAGTTTCATAGTGCCCTACCCAAAAGGGCTCGTTAAATACAAGATTATCGCTTACAGGTATTTTCCAGCAGACAAATTCGCCAGGGGATTGAGTTATGTCACCGTTTAAATAATAGATAAGAGTATCAGGTAACCCACCATTGTCGTTCATCACCCAGAACCAACAATTCTTAGTCTGTTGATACAAGGTATCGTAGTTGTAAAACCACACATAAAACCACTTGAGCGTGCAGGTTTGTGCTGGAACCATCCTCGTCATTTCATCAAATACCTGAAAGCCCTCAGGGAAATAGTAAAAGGGACCTTCAAAATCATTAGATAGGGTATATAATCCCTTGCTATCCCCCTTTTTCAAGAGGTTATCCAAAGCGATCTCCTTATAGCCCTTAGGAACATTTGAAACAAGTTCTCTGTAGCTATAAAGTTTATGCTCCTTAGCGTTTACAAGTTGAGCAAAAGGATGTATTTTTTCAATCCGTATAGATTCTTTTGTCTTATTTAAAGCGAGACCTTCAGGCTCCTCCTTACGACCCTTTTTTGTGCCAAAACTGAATACCAGAACCGTATCCAATATAGCAATATCAGGGACTGAATTGTGACCTTTTCTTCCTGTCCATGATGCCCAATCGTGCTCATCGTTATACATAGACTCATCATTAATCCATTCCATCTGAAGAGCGGGACACATAAGATGCTCTTCGGCGTGTACAGAGCAAGGTGCTTTGGCCAATAACCCATAAGTCCACTTCCAATTATCATTAGGCACTATTCCCTGATTAGGCTCAGTATAAGCTGGATCGTTGTTCTCCCCGAAAGCCTTTTCATAACAATACTCTACAAGTCCGTCACACCTGAACGAATACAGAGCATCAGTAGTATCTGTAATAGTCGGATTTTTATAGTGTCCATAAAAAAAAGCGTAAGGAACATGGAAACAGTCTCTCTCTGCTATTCGTATGATTTCCTCTGCTGCAACTGAGTCAATCCTTTCTTGAGTATATGCCCCCCAATAGTCATCATCACCTAAAAATTCAGACCATTCCTCAATACCACTTGGAAGCGGAAATGGAGGCACGACCAAGTATCCGTTAGCTTGAAAAACCCATCTTTTTCCATTTTCATATTTATAGAAGAGAGCAGCATGCCCAACATGGAATCCTAGCGGGTTGAAGTCTTTGTAAATTGCATTGCCTACACTCGGGTACTGGTTAGTATTGGTGGATTGAGGCGGAACATAACTACTGCCGGTTTTAGGAATAATTCCCAAAAACAAACTAAAAGTCCATAAAAGTATCTTGATAGATTTCCTAATATTCATTATTTCCGTGAAAGTTTATCCAGAGCTTTACGCATCATAGACCTGACATATTTACTCTTTGTATTTTCTATAGCTCTCTTAATAGGTTCTTCTGCCTCCACAGCTCCTATAACTGCCAGTGACTTTGCTGCATGCATCCTCAGTAATTGATTATCGCTCTTTAACTGTTCTATCAGAATAGGTATCGCTTTATTGGAGTGTAATGTACCCAATGCGATGGCAGCATCGATTTTTAAATCATCACTCTTATTATTTATTAAGATAATTATAAGAAAATCCTCAACATCATTCCCACCGATAGAAACCAAAGCAGTTATTGAATGAGCCTTAACGATATTTACATACCTATCATTAGTAGGATTTTCTTCCTGTATCTTTCTCATCAATACACCTAATGCACTTCCATCTCCTATTAACCCAAGAGCTCTTGCTGAAACCATTTGAATATCTCTATTATTATCGTTCAGTAAATCAATTAAATAATAAACACTTCTTTTGTCTCCAATTGCTCCTAGTGCGTTTATAACTGTTATTGTAAATGGAATACTTCCATTAGATAAATTATCAATAAGAACATTTGTAGCAGTGGTATCTTTGATAAAGCTTATAGCAGTAGCACATTCTCCCCTCAATATTTCAGGTTCTTTGTCGTCTTGAAATACCTCCAGTAGATATGGAGTAGATTGCTTGTCTGGGGTTATTTCACCTAAAATCACAGCTGCAAAAAATCGGGTTTTATAGTCCTCTGTTTGATCTAATAGTACTTCTGTGAGATAAGGTATAGATTCCGACCCTATTTTAGAAAAGATCTCTACAGGTTTTGATATGCCCCAACCTATTGCTTCAAGGTCATCAGTCATAGAGCAAATGTTTCTAATTTCATTTATACTTTTTTCAATCTCACTTACTGTTGTTGAAGATAGTTGTGCCTGAACATTCTGTATTATAACAATATTGGATAGAATAGCTATCCCCAAAAACCAGATAAAGCATTTCTTTTCTCTTATGTACCTGATAAACTTACACAAGCTCCCAAACACGTCCACCTCCAAACCTTATATTTGGTTTGAATAAGTCCTGAAAAGTGTGCCTTGATAATCTTCCCATGCTTTGTATCTGACCATTAAGATAGTATCTTGTCGAGAAGTTGCCAAAAAACTTCTTGCATTATAGTAAGTTGTTGAGAACCGACTCCAATTTTCCGCTAACAATTCTATCAAAAAATCAATCTTGTTTTTGGGGGACTTTAAATCTTATAGCAGGAATCATTGTTTTAAACGTTTTTTCAATTGCGAAATTTGCCCTAATTTTGGAAAGATCTATGAATTTTTATAAGAGGTTGATAATTTATCTTTTTTAGTATTGAATGACAACATAAACATAATATTTTTCAACCTGTTTTGAAGGTGCGGGGCCACCTAATCCCTTGTTGTAATTGATATTTGTTTCCCAATCTTTATAATATGCATTTAATTCAGATTCTATTTCTGCCATATACTTCAATGAAGAAGTTTCATATACTACATACATTTTATCGTAACCTTTTCTCTCATAGTATTTGATTCTCTGGTGATAATCTCCAGTTGAACCTATTTTGAACATATTAACGGAATAAACTATGTTTGATATTTTTCTCTTTACATCTGCTACTACTTTGCTTGGAACACCTCTTTTAGGATTATATACTTCTTCCATTTTTACCCTACTTGTATAATATGTAGTATTGTAAAAATCTGGAAACCATTAGAATATAAAAAAGAATAAAATATGTTCTTACTCCAGCAATTTAACTTCTTCTTTCTCGAAATCGATGGATAACAGAGAACCTGCCGAAGAAAGAAATTCCATACCTAAGAGTGAATCTCCAGGAATAAACCAAGTCTCAATCGAAGAATCTTTTATTACCACTTCACCCCAAAACACGGGTAATTCAACTTCGTCCCCAGTGGCTAATCTAAAAATTCCAAAGTCTATCAATTCTACATCCATCTCTTCCAAGACTTCTTCGGGGAGAGCAATTCCACCGCTGAATCCAGTATCTACAGTCAAGGAAAATTCTCCATCTCTACGAAGAACAAGCATCCCACCTTTGTCTATGTAACCATTGAAGAAAGGCACGAAATTTTCAATAAACCCTCTTATAAGAATTCTCATAATCTTCTGAGCCCTCCTTTATGCTCGTGGACGAAATTGTATCCAATACGAATGGAATAAAATACTTTGCCAGGGTAATCTCTCTTCGCTTTTTTAAGTGCTTCTGTTAAGGTTTTCCCCAGGAAATAATCGCCTGTTTCTGGTTCTATGACAGCAATTATCCCTTTCTTGCCTTTCAAAGTATGAATCCTTGCTAATACCTCCTTAGAGGGTCTTTTTGCCTCTAATATTTTCATCTTTTCCCACCTCCTTTTACTCCTCTATTCCCGATAAATCCGTCTATAAACCTACCTTGGCATCCCCCTCAATATAAATTATACACTACAAACACCCAAAAGTCAAGTTTTTTGTCTGAATACCCCACATGATATTCACACCTTATAAAATCATACAGAAGACCATCCGGGATAATAGGAGGTAAGTATATATGTGAGCATTTTGTCCTTCTTGTATCTGTTCGTCGTCAAAGTCGAGGGCAAAGTAAGGCTAAGGTAAGTAGTAAGCAATAGAGTTCAAAACCTAGACTGCGGGGACACGAAGTTCACAAAGGGAGATAGATGTAGAGACCGAAAAAAGACTGAAATTAAAAAACTCGACATTATTCCATAATGTAAAGGGGGATTAAGAAGAATAAACAAGAAGAAGATTACTCTTAATCAAACCAGCTACTTCTTCCCCACCGGAACCTGAATCTCTGTCACAAGAGAGTCCTCCGGAACTTCTTTGGGATTATTTAGGTAGACTTCTCTTCCCGGACCCGTGGGTATGTAATTATTTCTGAATATCCATTTGTATAGCTTCTTCCAATCTTGACCGACAGTTTCATAAGAACCTTTGTGAATGAGATAAGCTACTTCTGTTTCTGGTATATCCTTTGTCCCCACTCTTTCATCTCCTTCAAGTTCAGCCTTAATTGGGATGCAAATCTCCCATCTTAGACTCTCGACTGGTATCCTCTCCGGGTCATCTTGATAATACATACCAAAGCATGGTCCTGCAATCTTTGCTTCCCTCTCACCAAGCCAGATGTAGAGTTCTTCAATAACTGAACCCACTTTGCTGTATTCTCCCACCTCCTTGATGAATGCCACATGAAAACCCTTGACCATCTTTACCTTTACTTCGGGAGTCTTCTCTGCACAGCCAAAGACTACGAGTATCAATATAGATGTAAGAATTCCTCTAACCATACAATTACATAACCAATGGAAGAAAAAATGACAATGATGAGATTGCCGCGTCCCGATTGCCATCAGGACTCGCAATGACTGACATCGACTGAAGGCGTAAAACGGTAGTCGCAGGCTTTACGCCTGCGATAGAAAGTTGGTGATTTTTGTCATTGCGAGGAGTCCGTCGCACTTCTTGACGGATGACGAAACAATCTTATGACCTGAAAACAAAAGAACACCAAATGGAGTGATAGTCTTTAGATTGTTATGAATAATTATGATATTTCGTTGTAACAGCGTGAACGCTGTCACTCCACTATTACATAACGGAAATACCAAAAGTAGTAGTTGTCCTTAGACTACCTCCAACACGCGGGATATAAAGGAAAGGATTACCAACTTTTCTACATCACCTGTCTTACGCAGTCAATTACTGTCCCATCCACCCATTTGATTGCAGCTATAACCCTATCACCCAATTTAGGCTTCGCTGGTTTACCACCGCATATCATTTCAACCTCAGACCTTAATTCTTCTATAGTTTTAACGGGAAGGTCAGAACCAACGATCGCCTTAAGCAGGTCTTTTCTTCGAGGGTTGATAGCAATACCCCTTTCGGTCACAATAACATCAATCAACTCACCTGGTCCGCACAATGTGGTCACTTCATCAACAATCACAGGTATTCTATCCCTGAAAGATGGAATTGATAGTATTGTACATTTTGAGAAAAGGCAGTTCTGCCAGCCACCAATGCCGTGCAGGAGCAGTCCATCAGAATGTGTAACAACATTTGCATTAAAGTTTACATCCACCTCTGTTGCTCCAAGGACTACTGTATCAACCATTGAGGCAAAATTCCCCTTACCGTGGAAGTTATAACTTGTAAAGGGACTTGTGTTGACATGATTGGGGTTCTCTCTCATCGAACGAACTCCATCGAGGTCAAATGTCTGACCATCGAGAATATAGTCTGTTAGTCCCTCTTCAAGAAGTTGGACAAGGTATTTTGTGCTTCCACCCCTGACAAATCTTGCCTTTATACCTTCCTCTCTCATATATCCTTCTAAGAATGTAACAAAGGCAAGTGATGTGCCCCCAGCACCAGCTTGAAATGAAAACCCATTTTTCATAATTTTAGCCTCTTTTATGAAACGGGCAGTGAGCTCAGCAATCAACAAGCGGTCTGGACTCTTTGTGATTTGAGTAGTTCCTGAAACAATCTTTTCAGGGTCACCAATTTTGTCCATCTTTACTACAAAGTCAACATAGTTTCCCTGAATCTGCCAGGGAATACAGGGAAAATCAATCAGATTATCAGTGACTACAATTACCCTATCTGCATACTGGGAGTCTGCCAGGGCAAATCCAATAAGACCACATGCAGATGGTCCTGTGAGACCATTGGCATTACCAAAAGGGTCTGCTGTTGGTGCTGCAATAACGGCTATATCAATATGAACATCACCATCCTGGACTGCTTGATAGCGTCCGCCATGAGAACGCAGCACACCCATGCCACGCATTTTTCCACGTGAAGCATACCTACCCAGAGGGCCATTCATACTTCCCTCAATATGATGGACAACACCGCTATCAAGGTGATTGATTATCGGTTCCTGACAGGGGAATGATGCACTCGGAAACCATATAAGGTCCTTTACCCCAATCTCTGCACAGGCGTCAAAAATTTGATTTGCAACAAGGTCTCCATTTCTTAAATGGTGATGGGTCGATATGGTCATGCCATCTTTGATACACGCCTTTATCAAGGAGGTTTTCAGGTCAGGCAAAACCTTATTCCCATCAGGGGGATAATCAACACATGTTGATATAGGTGGAGCAGCCTTACAGCCGGTAGGTCTGTATTTACCCACCCCCTGAAACGGTACCGCAGGTTTGCCATTGATAATAGTGGGCACCATTCGACCCAATACGTTCTTCTTAAGTCTATATTCTTCACTGGACATATTCATCCCTCCAATTTTTATCTAAAATTCCCATCTCGGCAGCAAGCTTTACTGTCCTCAACGCCCTTTTAACAACTGGTGGATCGATCATCTTGCTTCCTAATGATACAACACCGAGTCCCTCTTTCTCTGCCTTTTCGAAGGCAGATACTATCCTTTTTGCCTTTTCTATTTCTCTCTCAGCAGGTGCAAATGCATCATGGATAACCTTTATCTGTCTCGGATGAATGCATCCCTTACCCTCAAATCCCAAAGACTTTGCCTCATTCACACTCTGTCTCAATCCATCCATATCAGTAACATCAGAGAAAACGGTATCAATGGGTTGGGCACCAGCAGCACGGGCAGCATTTACTACCTGAGAGCGTGCAAAGAAGCTCTCTCTCCCTTCTTTAGTTCGCTCTGTTCCAATGTCTGCTGTATAATCCTCTAACCCAATCGCAAGAGCAATAATATTATCCGAAGAAGAAGCGATTTCATATGCCTTAATCACTCCAAGTCCGCTCTCGATTATGGGCATAAGGAAGACAGATTCCTTGATATTATTCTTATTAAGTATCTCTTTAATTCTCTTATCTATCTGTTTCACCTGTTCTGAGGACTCACATTTTGGGATAAGAATAACATGGATATTATGAGGAATTATGTATTCAAGGTCTTCAAGCCCTTCTGGTAACTGATTTATCCTGACCATTCTCTCAGCACCATAAAAATCCACCTGCCTTAAGGCATTTCGCACAAGAACTCTTGCGGCATCCTTTTCTGCAGGTGCTACTGAGTCCTCAAGATCAAGTATTATAGCATCTGGCTTGTGTATTCCGGCATTTATCATGAATTTTGGTTCATTGCCAGGAAGGTAGAGACGAGAACGTCGAAAACGTTCCCTCTGTGTTTTATACATAGAGTGTTCTAACATTTCAGGTAGATACTCCCTATTATTATCAGGAAGGCATCGCTTAACTGCAGTCTCTAACCTGGCTGAAATGGTAAACGGAAGAGCACCTTGGTCATCAAGAGTGACCAGGGCGTTTTCAATACCCAGGATTTTAAGGACATCCATGCATAATCTTTTGATTGATTCCCCGTACATCACCTCAACCTTACTTTTGAGCCTGACTTCTATTCCCCCAGAATCTCTCAATTCTAATGAGACAAAGCAGTCAGAGCGTACTTTTTCGCCACGCCTTCCTGCTTCACAAGTCTTTGCCATATTTTAACCCCCTTTGGTATAATATTTATTATACCTGATTACACAGATGTCTATCCACTCCTGCCTGACGGTAGGTATAGATACTCAGATTTGAATATAAGTCTCTTTATTTGACAATTTTTTATTGCCAAAATAAATCAACAATCCAATACAAAGTCCTAAAGCTTTTCAATAATGCGTATTTGGATTCTCTTCTTTTATCTGTGTAATCTAATTAATAATTTGTGTAATTTTTCCCTTTTAGTTTTTCACGAGTATAGGCAATTAAACCACCTGCTTTACGGATAGCAAGAATCTCTGTAGGAAGTTTTGGAAATGAAAATGACTTTCCTGTAATCTTTATTTCTCCCTCTTTCATATTAAGTTCAACCATATCACCATCAGAATAAGCCCTTACTGCTTCGGGACATTCTATCAGAATAAGACCCTGATTGATTGCTGAACGGTAAAAGATTCGAGCAAAACTCTCAGCTAATACTGCCTGAATCCCAACTTCCTTCAAACCAACTACTGGTTGCTCTCTTGAACTTCCACAACCGAAATTCTTACCCGCCAAGATAATATCACCCTCGTTTACCCCTTTAGTAAACGCAGGGTCAAGGTCTTCCAGTATATGGGGTTTAATCTCTTCCGGTGTGCTGCAGGTATATGTGTACTTTCCCGGGAATAACATATCTGTATTAATATTGTCCCCGTATCTCCAGATTTTCATTTACCTATCACCTCTCTTGGGTCGGTACTGTCAAAAACTTAACCACACCTGCCCTACACTTTAATTGCTCGTCTCTCCTCTCTTATCGCCCCGCCAAAGGCGGGGCTCCTACCACATTTAACATTTCACATTTTACATTATTTCTTTTCCTCTGTGGTTTCTTTCATATTCTATATGACACTACCCTTGGGTCTGTTATTTTACCATAAAGGGCAGATGCTGCCACTGTAGCAGGACTGGCAAGGTATATTTCAGCCTCCCTACATCCCATTCGTCCCTTAAAATTCCTATTTGCTGTACTCAGGCATCTTTCTCCAGGTGCCAAAACACCCTGATGAGCACCAAGACAGGGTCCACATCCTGGCGGCAGTATTACTGCCCCGGCTTTACTCAAAGTATCTATAATATTTTCCTTGAGGGCTGCTTCAAATATATCCCTTGATGCTGGCAGCACAAGCAGTCTGACATCTGATGCCACTTTCTTTCCTTTTAGAATCTCTGCTGCAACCTCGAAGTCCTTCAGTCTTCCATTGGTACAGGTTCCAATAAAAAATTGGTCTATCTTAATTCCAGTAACTTCGTTGACAGTCTTTACATTGTCTACAGAATGAGGACAGGCAACCACAGGGGGAATATCTGAAAGCTCGTATGTTAATTCCTTAGAATAGCTTGCATCTTTGTCCGACCATACCGCCTTATATGATGATTCTTTTATCCCTATACCTTTAAGATATTCTAAAGTAATATCATCTACAGGAAATACTGCTACCTTTGCACCCATTTCAACTCCCATATTAGCTATCGTGAATCGTTCAGAAACGGAGAATTGTTCTAAATCACCATGGAATTCTACTGAACAGTAGTTGGCGCCTGAAGCGCTGAGGTTTCCAATAATATATAAAATTACATCCTTTGCTGATACTGGTGGCTTAATTTTCCCTTTCAGGGTTATCTTTATGCTCAGTGGAACCTTTAGCCAGGTATCACCAGTTAAAAGCAGAGATGCAGCCTCTGTTCGGTCAATACCCGATGCGAATACACCCAGAGCACCATAGGAGCAGGTGTGAGAATCACTACCCAGGACAATAGTCCCCGGGAGTGCAAGACCTTTTTCAAACAATACCTGATGGCAGATACCTGTTCCTATATCAAAGAAGTTTTTGATACTGTGTCTTTTTATAAACTCCCTAATCTTTTTGTGATTTGATGCCGTCTTCTCGTTTGCAGCAGGTATAACATGGTCAAGCACAATAACAGGAAAATTTTTATCAACTATACCATATTCATCCAGTTCTTCTTTAATCTTTGAAATTATAGGTGCAGTATTGTCATGGGTTAAAAGATGGTCTGGTCTCACTATGACAATCTGCCCAGGAACCACCTCTTTAAGCCCTGCTTTTCTTGCAAGAATTTTTTCAGCAAATGTCTTTCCCATATATTTATATCTCCTTTTTCAATAAGCTCCCTCTCTGATATATATCCATTTGAACATTCGAGAAGGGTTGTGCCTTCAAGGACTCGTTACTTGTAATATTTTTTATCTCACCTGTTTGGAAATTTATCCTGATTATATCTCCATCTTTTACCTTAGATAATAAATTTTCTGCAATCATAATAGGCATTGCGCTGTTGATTGCGTTCCTTTCATAGATTGAGCCAAAGGACTCAGCAATTATACTTGATATTCCGAGACTCCTGAAACAGTCCACTGCCTGCTGACGGGAGCTGCCGCATCCGAAGTTTTTACCTGTAACTACAATATCTCCAGGCTTTGCCTTTTTAGCAAATTCCTCATAACCCTTTAGATTGTCGAATGTGTACTGTTCCATCTGTTTTATATCTGTGATGGATAAATAACGGTTATGGTAAATCATATCAGTATCAATATTATCCATTGTTATAACCCAGGCGCGACCCTCAACCTCAACTGGTTTTTTACCTTTTCCCTTCTTGAATAGTTTCTCTTCACGTCTTTCTGCTACTGGTACTACCTTAAAAGTAACGGGTTCTGAAGGTATCTTATCTGATGATGTAATTACACCAGCTATTGCTGAGGCTGCAACTGTGTCTGGTGAAGCAAGATAGACGTCTCCTTGTCCCTGCTTGCCGGGAAAGTTGCGATTACCAGTACTTACAGTAACCTCACCAGGACCATTCTGACCTATCTGTCCTGCTGCACAACCAGCACAGCCAGGATTTCCCACCAGTGCTCCTGCTTCAACAAAGATTTTAATCAAACCTTTATCAAGGCAGTGTTTCCAGACCCTATAGGTAGATGGCACAATCTTTAAAACCACACCTGGTGCAACCTTCCGACCTTTTAAAATTCTTGCTGTCGCTTCCATATCCTCGAAACGCCCATTGGTACAGGAGCCGATAAAGCAGGAATCAATCTTAGTCTCTTTCACTTCTTCAACTGATACTACATCGTCAGGATGACCCGGTTGAGATATTAGAGGTTTTAAACCATCAATATCAACCTCTACTACCTTGACATATTCCGCATCTGGGTCTGGATAAACTCCAGAGATATTTTTGCCAACAGCCTTCTCGCAATATCCTATTATCTCTTCATTAGGAGGAATAAAGAGAATAATTCCTGCAATCTCTGTTGCCATTGAGGAAATTGTTATTCTGCTGTCAAGACTCAAGGAGTCAACTATAGTTCCAAAAAGCTCTCCAGTATATCCAAGAAGTCCACCAGCACCGAATTTTTTAAGAATTGCAAGAGTAATATCTTTAGCAGTAGCATTTTCCCCTGGTTTCCCGTTTAAGATTATCTTTATTGTCGGTGGAGTTCTGAACCAGACCCTCCCAAAGGCAAAGGCATGAGCTATGTCTATATCTCCCATACCTTGACCAAAAGTGCCGATTGCTCCCATAATGTTTGCATGGGAATCTGTCGAGACAATGGTCTCTCCAGGGGCAACCAGTCCCTCATCTATTGCAAGATGGGTGCCAATACCCTTATCGATGTCATAAATACGAATATTCTGCCTGCGAGCAAAGGTTCGACAAAACTGCTGGTTTGCAGCATACTTCTGATCAGAACCAGTTGGATTACAATCGAAGGTGAAGAAGGTTCGTTCTGGGTCGTCGAGCTCGAGATTATTACTCTCAAGATTCTTTACGACATTTGCACCCCCAAAATCCCGTGCCAGTCGGACATCAATACCCATATCTACAACATCACCGGGTTTAACAGACCTCTTGCAATGGGCTTCAATAATTTTTTCTATCATTGTTTTTGCCATCTATTCTTCCTCCTGAATCAAAAGACCCTTTCCAAGCATTAGAAGGGGATTAAAGGCACTGAAGTCTGCCTGATGAATAAAAACTGTTTCTACTACCTGTGGTCTCCCATCACCCTCTTTGGCGTGACAGGCAATAATATTTACAATCTCCTGTGGAAGTCCTGACTCAGCAGCAATGATAGCTCCTGAGATTGGATGGCGGGTACATTTTCCTGAATGGCTCTTTCTGTATTCACCCGCTCCATCTGGCTCAATTTCGAGTAATTTTCCAATGTCATGGAGTAGTCCGCCTGCTATAAGATGGTCAAAGTTAATATTATAAGGTAAAGATGAGTATGTCTCTTCCTGGGCTCTGGCAAGAGCTAAAGCACCCTTTGTAACTGCAATTGTATGTTCAATAAGGTCTATACCTTTTGGGTCGATGAGTAATGTAAAAGGTATCTTCTTTAGCTCTTCAATGCTATCCCAGCCACCTTGCTGGCAGGCAATAAGCCATGCCTTTACAACCTTGTCTTTTAGTCCCAAATCTGTTATCTGGGAAAGCAATTCCTTAAAAAGTTTTTCTATATCCTCTTTTGATACCATAATAACTTCTCCTTTTTAAAACATAGATTGTAAGAGATAAAAAGAAATTTTTTTCTTTCAACAGGGATTGCCTGCCTGCCGGTAGGCAGGAAAGAGATTTTAAGAGTTTTTATTTCTCATTTCTTATCAATTAAGTTTTGTTTCTATCTCTGTCAAAAAAGGTCGCTTCTTCCAAGCTCAAACTTTCTTTCTCTATTTGATAGAAGTTATCAAATCTTTTGTATTCTAACTCTTTTTTGGCGAAATTCACTAAAAATCCAATAAGAATTTTACTCACCCTTAATTGTGATATTAATTGTGCCTTATGGTCTACATTCAACTCCTTTAACTTCAACAATAACTTTCTCCTCTACTAACAAGTCAGGTACATACCTGCTGACTTCTTGAGTCTCATACATAACAGGAAATTCTTTTTCAGAATCAACTTTCAAGTCTTTGTTTAACTCAATAAATAAAGCCTTGTGGTATGCTCGTTCTAATAAACCTGGACCTAATTGATTGTGAACTTTATAAAATGCTTTAATAATTTTATTTGTAATAGGTCTGAACTCAGAATCATTCCATTTCATTTTTATCTCTTAATCCGTCAGCTGACGGACTCTTTCAATCCCTGTTAAAAAATAAAATCCTATCTCTGTGTTTCCGATTTACTGAAAGCAATTATAACAAAAAAATACTACTTTGTCAAGCTTTTTCTGTTTTAAAAACAGGGGATCAAAAAGATATATCAACAGGGACTTGAACGAGACTTGAACAGGAAATCAAGACAATTATTTAACAGGGATTTCCTGCCTGCCGTTAGGCAGGAAAGAGATTTGGAAGAGAAAAAAGAATCTTGATTATTTTCTATCAGTCTTGGGATTCTATTACAGGTCTGTGTAACTATAAGAGAGGAATTCTATTAATTGGAGTGCCTGCCTACCGCAGGCATAATGTGAAATTATGCAAACGGAGGTGTTATTTATCCACCTTCTGCATTATTATTAGATACTTAAACCCTCGCAGGTAGAAATTATACTTTCTAGCACGCTGGTGCCAAATAGGTGTGTTAGAAGTTTGGTTGTGCCTTGTTACACAAATAACATCAACTGGTTTAAAGTATTTCTCAAGAATATAATAGACATTAAAACCAACTGGGACAAACTTTTTCTTCTTTGCTTGGTCTGCAATAAGCCATGCCATATATTTCCCAGGATTTAATATCCTATATATCTCCTTTGCAACCTTCTCTAATTCCTCAAAAAACCTTGGATTTTCGCATGAAATATTGCCAATATTATCTGGATGGTCGTTATATTTTATGTTATCAGAATATGGAGAATCAATAAAGACAAAATCTGCAATTTCATCTTTTAACGGTAATTCTTTTGCGTTAGCTTGTTTTATATCTGCTCTGTATGGTACTATATCAAACCCTAATACCTTCCGATTTTCGTCCTTACAAACATCAATGGTTGTTCCACTACCACACATAGGGTCAACAACTAAATCCCCCTCTTTTGTATATCTCTGAATCAAATTCCAGATGACAAATGCAGGAGTTACACCACGATACTTGTTATCACCATGTGGTCTATTTCCGTAATTCTGAGTTGGGAAATCCCAAAGGGTTGTTGATATTATTTCCATATTAATCATAAACTTTTTTGGGAAAGTCACTATCACCAATTTTATGTTTCAATCTCCCATCACTTCCTGATACTGAATATTTTTCTCCTTTCATTCTTGACACTCGTATCCATTTAGGGAAAACCAAGTTTTCAATAGAAAGGACCGTTGAAAATTCTGTATAATCTAAACAGCAAATACCATCATCGTTACATACTAAAACAACATAGAGTTTTCTTAGCTTATGGTGTGTTTTCTTGATTTCATCTCTGTGACGTTTAGAGAAGGAAAAAGACCAAGGCGACATTCTGCACCGTGAATACTTAATATATATTCCAATATCATTACTGAGAATGTAAGTGGAATTATTATCTGTGCTACAATTTATTACATCAATGATATTCTCTCGTATGATTCTAAGTACGACAGCGCCATGGAAGAAATCAATTTTTCTCATTTTTTATTTTTTTTAAATTCTTTATGAACTTTATGTTTCCAACAAATTTGTAGAAAACACGTGCTTTGTGACTAGTATTGTAAAATATCTTAATATGATGAGTGGCATGCGGATATTTCTTTTGTTCCTGTTCACTTCTACCAATCAGACCTCTTGCTCTTGAAATGTTGTTTTTATCAACATCGCTGCGATTGGCAATACTTGTGGAATTGTGAATTGCCAAAGAGTTCACGCCGTCGGTACTGAAGTTTTCCATGAAACTAATCAAATAACTAGGAAGCCTTTCATTCCCTAATTGTGCGTGAATTTTCCTGAGTTTGTAAAAGCTTGTGTGTCTTGAATCATTAATTATCTGCTCTATCTCTTCAGAATAGTCAAATAATTCAAAGCTCATCTCTCCTTGGTCCATTGCTACTGTCGTTTTATCGATACTAATGGGCGACACAGGTCTGACTCTCTTATCTTCCAGCCATATAGGTGCTTTGCCGGTCTTAACTGATTCCAACGCTAGTCTGTGAAACACAAAACAACGATGCCAGTCAAGGTAGAGTCTCTCAGGTATTGTCAACTCAAAGCACCTAAGATATTCACCTCTTGAACCAAACATCCTTGCTCTTTGAATGTAGGTATCTTGCTGAATTTTATGTTTTACATCCCGAGTAAAAAACATTGACAGAAGGTTGTTAAATGTTACGCCTCTTGATACAATATTTCCACCTATTGCGATCGTAAACGGTACTGTTGGAGATGTTGCTGCAGCATTATCTAGAGTTCTTTTTCCCGGATCACTATTCATAACATGTATAGCAGATCTAGCTATATTTTGAACAATATAGGAAGTAACGCTGTCTGCTTCTGTTTGATTACTACATCGTTTCATCGCAATTTTATATATTTCCTCAAGATATGAATCCCATTTCTTATCTCCATTGTTTCTTAACACATTGAACACCTCAACTACTTGCTTATAGTCTTCTGTGTGATCAACTTTGCGTCCGCTTGTATGAATTAACATACAGTAATTCTTTTCACCTTCATTAGCTTCGGTATTTAAGTAAGCGACGTTCACAAAAAATCGAAAAAAAGCTTTTCTCAAATATTTTGGATCATCATATTGATCGGGTAGAAGTTCAAGACTATACTCCAAACTTTGCGTGCTAACTAGATTTATAGGAAAAAATTTTTCTTGACCTGTATATATGTCATGAGATGGGAAATTTACCCACTTGTCATTGGCATTTTCAAAGGTATTATTCAGATCAAGCCTAGCAGGCGTAGCAGTAACGCCAATATAGATGCCATTCTGTCCTAGCAATTCCCCAACGAGCTGATTGATTCTTGTTTTCTTGTTTATGTTTATCTTTGCGTTAGGTGTTGCATAGTCAGCCTCATCATCTATTACAATCTTGTTCTCATAACAACCCATTTTTGAAATAAATTTCTTCAGATCTTTTGTGTTTTTCTTGCAGAAAACTATCCACTCTTTATTGCCAATCTGTACGGCAGGGTCAAGTATCTCATTGAAATGTTTTGGAGTAGGGTTTATACCTGATTTGGCAAATCTCTTGAAATTTTGTTTCAAAAGCTCCAGATTGTCATTTAATAGAATAACTATAATCTTGTGACCATCATCAAGTAGTTTTGCTGTTAATGCAATCATCATTTCTGTTTTCCCACTTTGGGGGTCACCATAAATTATAAAGGATGTAATACCTTCTCTTAAGTTATCCAAGGTACCTTGAATTGCATCCTGTATATATTTTGTTCTCCGCCCTTTCTGCCTGAGGTTCTCAAGGCGCTTTTCGTATCTATTTGAGGGTTGCTGAATTTTTTTGAATTTATCAATATCAAACATAGCTATTTTAAAATTTCTTTCAAATCACGTATAAATTTATCGAACATTTTTACTTTATCAGTCTCATTTGCGAAATATCGAGTGACATAGACACCATCCATCTCATATTCAAGTAAAATTCGAGGTTTTGTTGGTTCTTTATCGTCTCGTATATCTAAAGCTGGCTTTTTGAATCCTGTTTTATTTTTGTTCCATTCTTTGTCTACAGTTATAAAATACATCTTAATGTATTGAGTTCGAGCATTAAGCGATAATTTTAACTTCCAATATAATGTTTGTGCAAATCTTTCCCGTAGAGAAGCCTTACAGGAAATAATAGCTTTTACATCAGAAGATCTAGGGTCAAAAATAATAATGTCTCCGTCAGGTAGAACATAATATTCACCGTATTTAAGTATTATATTATATCCAACTTCCTCTAGGATGCCATCTTTTGCCCTTCTCACTTCATCATCAGTTGTTATCTCGTATCCTAACTTTTTGACTTCATTTTGGATAAAATATATAATAAGCAATTCAAGCATTTTTCCGCTTTCGTTTCTCCATTTTTGTCCGTTTTTGTCACTGAATTTTTTTTGAAATTTCGTTTTTGTTTCATCTAAAATTTCGAAGAAATATTTATGAATCTCTTTTTGGCCATATTCCTTTAAATACCTTCTTAAGATAGGTAACAAGATAGTTTGAAAATTTTCAGTTGATTGGATCATAACTTTTCCCCAATCACAATATACTCTGTAGGATAAGCATATGTGTTTGCATTATCATTCGTCGCAAACCTACCTGTTTTTGCATCTCTTGTGGTGGGTAATATTTTTGAGGGTATTTCCCTTTTTATAATTCTGGCAAGCTTAAAATCCGAATATTGTAAACTTTCGGCATAGACTTCAGCATTTAATATATCAACCCCCTTCAATTTTGTGTTACCAATAACATAACAACATATACCACCAGGCTTTAGTATTCTAAAACTTTCATCAAATACTTCTTCCATATCAATAAAAAACGCTTCAATTTCCTTTGACATTTTCTCGTTTTTCATAGCCATTTTATAAACGATATCCATAGCAATCCTACTTCTCAATTGTTTATTCCCATACTTTTTATAAGATGTCCCGATAAATTCCTTTTTATACTCAGTTAAATTGTCAGCAAAATCAAGCCAAATGGTTGATAATTGATGTAAATCTGCGTATTCATAACTTGTAACATAAGGGCTTGAACTCACAATTAAATCAACAGTGCTATCAGAAACTGGCTGATTCTTAGCATCGATTGGTTTAATTGTTAAGTAATTATTTAAATCTTCTCGTACTTCTCTTGGTACAACATAGTAAAAGTATTCATTACCTCTCTGCATTTTCTTAAGATGTTTTCTCAATGCATCATACGGTTTTGTCGGATTCTTATTAAAATCTCTTGTTGGTTTTGTGCTCCCCTGAAGCCATATAGAACAATTTTTTAAAATATGACTAAACGCAACTTGCAAAAAGTCTTTTATAATTTCATCTTCTTCATTATAAATTACCTTTAATATTTTTCCAAGTTCATTTTTATTTCCTTCTTTAAACCAGTAGTTAATTCTGTCTATATGTTTTTGAGGAATTAAAGGTTCGACACCGCCTTCAGTTAATGATTTTTGGACTCTATCTAAGAATTGCTTCAGTTTCGTATCAAGATAGTTGGGTTCTATGGGTGTAGATTTTACCTTGGTCATTAAATAGGCAATCTTGTTAATATCTGTCCCACTTGCCTTAAAGCCCCTTGATATTGCTGTTACAATGGTAGTTCCACATCCCATAAATGGGTCATTTATATGAGCATCTTTCTCGAAGACATATTCATCTATAAGTTTCTCAACCAGTTGTGGAATGAACTTTGCAGGGTAGCGATGGTAACAATGTGTCCACTTCCCTGTATCTGACGGCTTATACCCTTCAAAAGACCACTCCTTTTCTATTTGTTTTACATTAAATTCCTGTATTATCTCTTCGGGTGATAATATACGCTTTAGTGTTGCAATCATATTTAGTAACAATAAATAAAAAAAGCTAGAAGGATATTACATGCATCGAATTCATCCATATGAGTTTTATAATTATACAATATATTTTTTGATTTGTCAAGAAAAAGAACAACAAATCCTTAGCAATACACACTAATTACATAGAAACAATTGATTAAATTCTATTTGTCCCTTTTTACGTATCACCTCAATTTAATTAATTTTACTGGTTTTGTGTCTCCTTCAGAAATACCCTCACCTACTACTCGCACAAAATAAATGCCTGATTGCACTTCTTTACCGCTTGAATCCCTGCTATCCCAATACACTTCGGTGATAGGTGATCGGTAATCAGTAATCGGTAAGGTATGGATGAGACGACCTGAAAGATCAAAGATTTGTAAGGTAATCGGTGATTGGTAATCAGTAATCTGGTAATTGTTTGATTGTTTACCGATAACCGATAACTGATAACTGATAACCGTTCTTATTCCGAACGGATTGGGATAGGCTGTCAGACTTGGGATGTTACTCTCATAAGATTCATCTTTTTCAACTCCACTCTCTGGATACCCCTCATACAGGTACATAACTCTATAAGGAGCTGAATCTCCTTGAGTCCATACTACATGACAATTCGCCACATTTGGATAGTGCATATCTTCATCACCAAACATATAACGGAACTCATAAGAACTCCATCCTGTCATAAAGTAATAACGATGTGCATAGATGTCATCACAGCCTTCGCTGTTATCTTCCCAGTAGAGGTAACTCCATGTTCCACCTAACGTGGAAACCACAGGATATCTTGAATCGCCAGGTGTTAAATATCCTCCCCCATTTCCCTCATAGAAGAAGGCATCCGATTTCCCCAGAGAACTATCCTCCCAGGTAGCAGAAAGAGCATCCTCACCGTGTGAATAATCAAGACTGGGATGATGAAAAGGAATTCCTGAACAACCAGCCAAATATTCTTCGTCAGACCAGATTCCATTATCGAGATACCTATGGACGATACTATAAGGACAATCTATAAGAGAATCATATCTTTCCCATATTACATGAACCTCATCTCCATTATAAATACTAATTGATGGATACCTGTCAGCTGCATAATCGAGATTGCTCAAATTTAGAACCTCACTTACTGAAGTATCATAATGGGCACAACAATAATATATCTCACAATCCCCTGGTGTGTCATCCTGCCATACAATATGCATACCAGCACTGTCATCTATTGCAATAGATGGAAGTGTAGCATGTCCTGAAGTGTTACAAATCAACTGTGGGTTGCACCAGTCTAAAGGACACTTCAAGAATATATCTCCAAATCCCGAAGTATCATTGCCCTGTGAAACAACATAGGGCAAAGAGTTATATACATCAATGGAAAGACAGTGAGCATTACCATAGAGTGTTGCAAATAGAGGTTGTGCCTGCCATGTCATACCTCTGTTATAAGAATATGCAAAATAGCAGGTATCATCATTATAGCTATAGACAGCATATAGGGTATCCTCAGCGAAAGGAGCAACAGGAACAATTTTCCGTCCATTACTGAATGCTGTAGCATAATCAACATATGATAAACCAATCGTAGTTGTATCACCCTGAGCAGGACAGGAGACTGCACTGAAGAGCATCACCCCAAGGCAAAAGATATAAAATCCTTTCATATCCACCTCCTGGTATAATATTCATTATACCTGATTACACCGATTAAGAGAGCTTAAATGCAGTATTTCAGATCTCTCTTTTGCATTATTTCAAAATAGGCATTTTTAATTTTAACACAATAGCTGAGTTTCTTGTGTAATTTAATTTGCATACTAACCATCTAATATCCCCAGATTTCTCACAAGTTCATAATATTTTCCTTCAAGTAAGCCTTCCCCAATAATATATGCACCACAGGCTGCCTCTTTTGCAATCCTTGACAACTTCTTAACCTTCACAACTGGGGTATATTTACCTAATCTATTTGTTAATACATCGCTAATAAAATCATAATTTGTCAATCTACCAGAGATAATGATTTCCCCTGGATGGTTAACAGAGATAAGCATCGAGGTAACATCCTTTTCTATGTTCTCTCCTAAAAGAAGCAAAGCCTGTTTAAAATTTGCTAAATCTTCAGGTTCAATATCCCTTCCTACGAAATCTTTCAATCCTCCCTTAAAAACAATCTCCTGTGTTACAGGATGTTTAAGTCTAATTGCAATCTCTGCATCCATTCCACCACCTCCAAGAAATCCTATACTCCCATTCGTTCCACCAATTCCATCAATAATTTTACCACCTTCTACAGCTATCACAGCCGTGAACCCATATCCTAACTCTACATATATAAAGGACGTTTTATTAAAGAGTATATTTAGTCGCTCTGATTGTTCTCTTATTCCCAGTGCTACACAGCATACCTTATCTGCTGTCCCCATATCGAACTTATTCCATTTTCTATAAGGAGGAACTGTCTTGAGGTGGATAACACCAGGGGTAAAATAAACAGGCATCTCTTTTTGTTTCATTTCTAAAAGCAAACTTTTTATTCCCTCATTTACAGCTACCTGTGTATCTAAAGGTATCATCTTTCCAATATCTTCTGCTGTCGCATTCATTATTTTCTTTAAGGGTATCCCATATCCTGATGGACCAACAATAATATCCAAGGGTATTAACCTCTCAAGTCTATCGAGTAGTATATGGGGGTGTTTGAAAATATCCGTTGTTTTTATTGATTCATCTATGATAATTTTTCTGTCATCCTCCATCCCGAAGAGGTCAAAACTATATGTCCCGGGGTCTATTCCCACTACTCTCATGCATTACTCCTGGTATAATATTCTGTACAAAAATATCTTAACTAATTCTAACTCTTGTAGGGGTCGGATTTATCCGACCCGTTTCTCTTATGGGTTCGATAAATCGAACCCCTACATTTTCTCTTTTATATTATTTTTCACAGTATCTAATATTGGAGAGTTCTTTTCTAATTAGCTGAAGTGGGCAGGAGGGGTCCGATTCTGTCCAGCTTCCGGTCAAATTGAATGTTCTTGACCTGCAACCCCCGCATTCATATAGATACTCACAACCGCTGCAAAAGTTTTCTCTTGTTGAGAAATCCTTTATCTTTTTAACCAATTCCGAGTTCTGCATGTCATTCCATATTTCACTAAGTCCCTTTTTACTCACGTTACCAACTACAACAGGTGCAAATGTACATGGTTTAACATCCCCATTTATCTCGATAAACATATAGTCACCAAAGATACAACGAGAAACATCCGTAAATACAATACCATCTTGAGAATTTGCCGAATAATCAATGTTGTGTTTATTTAAGAATGGTTTAAAGAAAGGCTCATCAACATAAACATCTATTCCGTATTCCTTTTGATATTTTATAACAGAAAGTAAAAATTCTTCATACTCTTCCGCATTCAAAACATATCTTTCGTAATCCATACAGGGTTTCAATCCCAGAAATGTAATCTTCTTATAGCCTGTATTTTTGACAAATTCAAACAACTTATCTGTTTGCTGATAGTTATGTTTTCCAATGGTCACAGGACATGAATCAAGGATACCATATTTCTTTGCAATTGCTATAGATTCCTTTAACCTTTTAAAACTCGCTCCTTTTCTTATTCTTTCATAACTTTCTCTATCCGATCCATCCATGCTTATCATGAGATTCACATTAAATTCTGCTAATCTCCTGGCAATATCTTCATCAAGCACCATGCCATTGCTAATAAGATAAATCCTGATTTTACTCCTGAAAATAATTTCAATTATTTCAAACAATTCTTCACGTAGGAGCGGTTCTCCTCCTTCAATGATAACCCATCCTGGTTTAAGTAAAGGTATCTCTTCGGCTATTTTTAAAATAGTTTTTCTATCAAGTTCTGGTTTATCTATTCCTCTACAATGTAGACAATTCAAATCGCATCTATTCGTAATAGCCCAATCAATCATGTATGGATTACTCATATCTTACCTCCGAAAAATTAACCACAGAGTTCACAGAGAATTCTTTATTCTTAGTCTCGGCGATCTCTAATCCTTCACTTACCATTACTGACTTAATTCTATTTTTCATTACTGTCATATTGAAATAGAATAATCAATCAACATCTAAACTAGTTACTTGCAAATCTTGCATACATCGTTTTTTTCATTCTTATTGCTAACATTAAAAGAATAAAACATCTCAAGATCTGTGTTGAAAATTCACAATAATTATGTGCTGTATGTTTTAGAGTACACAGAGTCCTATAGTCTTTTATATATTCTATCTCTGTGAACTCAGCGTGCTCTGCGGTTTATTAATAGTATTCATCTCTTCCGTCCCACTATTTCCAGATGTCCAGCCCAGGGATAAAAGGCAGGATTATCATTGTACTTTAATTCCAAATGATAAAGCCACTTCTGGATTTTCGGGTCTCTTGATTTAAAATAAACAAGACGGTTGGCAATAACAAGCTTCCCGATAATTCTCTCTACTGACAACCCGTTTGACTCAAATAAACCCTTTAGTTCTTCAGGTGTAAAGGCATGGATAACATAGCATAATTCCTCTCGTTCTTGAGGCATTACCACCTTACCCATTTCTAAAAGTTGCTGGGTGGCTTTCTGGTATCCCTTTTCCCTTAACCAATTCAATGCAGCAGCTCTGCTATCAACAGAAGCAATAACTATTCCATCACGTTTGACAACTCGTACTACTTCTTTGATGGCTGCGTGATGGTCACCACAGTATGAGAGAGGATCGCCTTCACAGAGCGCCATTGCAAACTGATTATCATCGAATTCTGTCATATTACAAATGTTAGAAATTCTAATATCAATCTTGCTATCCAACTTTAGTTTAGAAAACTTTTCCCTCGCTTTTATCAGCATTCCTTGTGATATATCTGTTAACACCATATTATAGCCCATTTTCGCCAACTCAATACTCCAGATACCAGTTCCACCACCAGCATCAAGTATCATCGTATCTTTATCGTCCGGGAGAAATCGCTGGATATTGTTTAATGTAACTTTATGATATAGTGTAAAATATTTAGAATAGTCAGAATCATAGGTCTCTGACCACCAATCATGATGTGCTGATACCTTTTTTAAGTGTTTATTCATGCCACTACCTCCATAAAATTAATAGAAGTGTGCAAAATCTAACCACAGATTCACCCTGTTAAATATTTATAAAACTAAGTATAAGTGATCGTCTCTGGTACTTTATTTAACAGGGGAACCACAGAGAATTAAATTTACTCCCTGCCCTGTTAGATGTTTACTATCTAACGGGGTGAATGACCTCTGTGGTTTGTCATATTCTTTCATATTATTTTTCACAGTATCAAATTAATAGGTGAACAACACATAACGTCTGGCGCGTTTACAAAGCCCAACCTTCTATGCTTTAAGCATTGCTGCCTTATGTCCTTGTAAAAATGAATGCATTTAGCCCGTTGAAACACCGCTCTTGGTGGCGAAGTGCAATAGTCCCTGCTATGGGTGCTTTTCCTCTGATACCCACCTCAACTAACGTAGAACCATCGTCGTTCTTTGACACATAGATTGGATAGAAAAACCCCCAACTTGTTGAAGAAACTGAATCACTTAGGATTATACGTCCCTCCGTTTCTTCGAAATCATCTATCCTATAACCTCCTTGCAGCGCAAAATCAATTACCACTTTCATTGCCTCCTTGATATTCATAGTCGTTGTAAACGACATCAAGTGACGGAGCTTTTTCCTGGGCGCTCTGCGCATTCCTGCAATTATGAGGAACGCTGCTATTATAATGACTATACCAGCTATGAAATGTAGGTCATCCATGTTTCAACCCTCCTTCGGATTGTGTCGAGTAATTTCGCCTATTTTTAGTATATCCGAACTCATGTACGTCAGTCTACAATGAGATACTGCTAATACAACGGTATATGAGAAGTAAACTTTGGATATCCTTCATATTCACGAATCTCTATTACAATTTTACTACCAATTTTATGAAATGTCAAGCACTTTTTTGATAGAGCTAAAAAAACTACCTTCGAGTTCTCTTTCCTTTCTACTCTTAAAGACATTTAACAACACCCCGCCTTTGACGAGGCAGGGAGAACACAGAGAGGATAATGGGAATTTTACATCCATTCCATAACCATAACTTTCGTAAATATTATAGGGCAGATAAATGTCTGTATTCTTTACTATAACTACTGGTACTCAAGTGTATCTGTGCAGGAGTAACAGTTAGTTAGATAAAGTTTTTTGAATTTTTACTTGACAAAAGGCAACTTTTACATTATATTATATATTGAAAAAGAAATTAAACATACCTTCTATTTTCGGAAATTTAAAACCCAAAAGGTAGGATTAATTAAATTTACCTTGTTATAAAGAGATTTCTTGAGGGAAATAAAAAAGACAAAAATGCACTACATGATATCATTTTGTATTATCATTATACCCTCTGAATCAAACCAGATTTGGAGTGAGTATTATCCTGATTCAGCAGTAGTTATTGGAAGTTCCTATCACAATTTCGCAACTGGTGAATCAAGCGGGAATCGGGTATCTGTAAGAGATAGTAGAGGTTGGATACATGTAGTGTATAGTACTGGATATGGCATTCCTTATGCAAATGACACAGAAATAATGCATGTATATTCTACTGATAATGGAGAAACTTGGTTGGAACCTATAAATGTAAGTAGGACTGATTCCTTGAGTTCAGATGAGCCAACACTGGCAATAGACAGTGATAATGTTCTTCACTGCCTTTGGAGGCAGGCATATAGAGTTGCACCAGAATCTACATGGCATCGGTATCTTTTCTATAGCCAATTTGATGGAGATTCCTGGTCGTTGCCATATCAGGTAACCATGACACCAAATAGCGGTACATCACTCTACTCCTCTTTAATTGTAGATTCTTATGATCGGTTACACGCTGTATGGGATGAACAATTAGCACCGTTTGGTTCAGACTACGATATCTTTTATAGTTGTTATAATGGTACTACTTGGAGCGGACCTTATAATATATCAGATGATAATTATGATTCTGCTTTTCCTTGCCTGGCAATCGATTCTGGTGATACTCTCCATCTGGTATGGAGGAAAAGAGTATCAGGACATCCTATTATGTATAGTAAATATAATGGCATAAACTGGAGTACACACAGTGTAATTGCTACTACTCCCAACGCCAGTTGGTCTGGTGCTCCTATAATCATAGTCAATTCTATAAGTAGACCTCAAGTAATTTGGTCTAATGATGCTACAGGTAATGCCGAATTATATTATATCCAATATATTGATACTGCTTGGACCTTACCTTACAATTTAAGCAACAGCGATCATAACTCTGTAGGCCCCAATATATCTATAGATACGTCTGGCAATCTTCATATTGTTTGGATGGAGGATATTGATTTAAATCGCTATGATATTTATTATAGGACGCATAGCAATGGTTCATGGCAAGAGTCCATGAATTTAACTGAGGACACAGAAGGCTCGTACTGTCCTAAACTCGGTGATCCAATATCACCTAATGGTGTAGATCTTATCTGGACAAGTGGCTTTTGGCCCCACTTTGATATTGTATATATGAGATTGAACCTGGCGCAGGGTATAGAAGAGAACCAAAATCCTGAGTCTGTAATTAAGGACATCGTGCTTTTTCAGAATAAGTCAAATCCTTTTGTTCAGTTTACTGATATCAGCTACCAGATAACTAATACTGGAATGGAACCTTATTCTGTTCAACTCAAGGTATACGATATAAATGGAAGAGAGATAAAAGAATTAGTAGATGGATATAAACCTGCTGGATTACATACAGTCAGATGGGATGGCAAAAACAACAAAGGGATTAAGGTTACAAGTGGAATATACTTCTCTAGACTTCAGGTGAGAAAATATTTTGACGTAAAAAGAATACTTTTGGTAAAAAAATAAAATTGTGGGAGACTAGGGCAGGCTGATCCCATCATACACAAGGAAAGTGGGAAAAATGAAAAGAAATTTAATTCCTTTCTTAATAGTTATTATACTTAATAATTTTATAATTGGTTGTAGTAAAAACACACCAACTGACTCCAACAATGAATCAAACTGGCATAAAGTAGAAAGCCCTACTTCAAAGGGCCTAATCTCCGTCCATTTTGTAGATGAAAATAATGGCTGGGCAGTAGGCGAAAAAGGTACGATTTTACATTATGATGGTAACGAATGGAGTATTGTTGAATCCCCTACCTTAGAGTATCTTGTGGATATTCATTTCGTGTCCCTCGAAGATGGCTGGGCAGTTGGTGAGAGAGGGACGATTTTGCACTATAATGGTATTGAGTGGACTATTTTTACTACTCTTTCTCAAGGTGGGATTACCTGTGTCTATTTCCTGTCAGCATCAAATGGTTGGTTAGGCACAGCCACAATTGGCAAAGGTTTTACAGATTCACCGGAATTCTATTATCCTATATACCACTACGATGGAGCTGGTTGGAGTCCAGATACTACATCTTCTTTAGTCGGAAATGTTAATTCTATCTATTTTTTAAATAAGAATAACGGCTGGGCAGTTGGTTTTCCTATATACACACTCTCTGGTATATATCACTATGATGGTTCGAAATGGGAAGAAATTGAAGATACAATAGATGTATGGTTAAACTCTCTCTATTTTATATCATCAGATGATGGGTGGGGAGTAGGTCATAGGGGTATAATTGTACATTATAATGGAAATGAGTGGAATATTTTTGAACAAATGCAATGTTATGAGCTATATTCCGTTCATTTTTTAAGTGAAAACAAAGGATGGGCTGTTGGAATACTTGAATTAAGCAAAGGAGTAATTTTACACTATAATGGCAATAAATGGTATATTGATAAGATCCCAGATACTGGACACTTATATTCTGTTTATTTTACTTCCCAAGATAATGGTTGGGTTGTCGGAGCTGATGGGGTAATATTACACTATATATCAGGTTTAGAGTAGTTTTGTACTAAGTGGTTTTACCATGTTACCTTGCTCCTCATTTTATTAATATAAACCCCTCTCTTTAACACTAACCTGGATAACTTCTATATAAATATCAGAAAAGTAAATACTTGGAGTTATGACCTGATAACTCTATTCTATTTTCCTCTTGACTTTTAACATCTTTTATAGTATAATCATAAGATATGAGACTACAGACATCAGACTGTAGACTACAGACAACCCCGTAAAGCTCCTTTGGAGCAACGGGGCAAGCCCCGTTGAATAGCTTCCTGCAGAAATAGCTAAGTATTTTACCCTGTACATTATCACTACAGGGCAAGCCACAATGTAACAGAAAAGACGCATTACATATGGCAAGCAGGACAAGTCGCTTCTACGGGGCAAGCACCTGATGAAATAGATACTCGTTTCACCCTGTACACTAACTCTACAGGGCAGGCAGGGCAAGCAGACCTCAGACAAAAGATAAAAAATAGTAGTCAGTAAGCAGTATGCACTAAAAGAGATAACAAGAGCTAATAATAAAAATTACTCTGTGCTCTCTGTGGTTAGATTTTTGACGATAATGAATATTATACCAGGAGTAGGATATGAATATAAAAGATATTATTCCCGTTGCGCTCGGCGAAGAGCCAGCAGATGTCTTGATAAAGAATGCAAGGATTGTAAATGTCTTCTCCGGCACCATCGAAAAAAATAATATTGCTTTGTTCAGAAAGCGGATCGCCAGCATAGGAGATTATAATCAGGGTAAAAAGGTTATAGACCTTAAGGGAATGTACATAGTTCCAGGTCTTATCGATGCACATATTCACATAGAAAGTTCCATGCTTTCACCGAGAGAGTTCGCTAAGGTTGCCCTATTAAGAGGTACTACAACTGTCATTGCCGACCCCCACGAAATTGCCAATGTCATTGGTCTTGAAGGTGTTGAATATATGATTCACGCGACAGAAGGAATTCCCCTAAATGTCTATGTGACCCTTCCTTCTGCCGTACCCGCAACCAATCTTGAAACATCTGGTGCGAGACTTGGCGTAGAGGATATGATAGGATTCCTTGAAAAACATCCAAGAATACTCGCATTAGGAGAGGTTATGAACTATCCTGGTGTTTTAAAGAGAGACAATGAACTTATAGCAAAAATCGAACTACTAAGACATAGGTATAAAAAAATAGATGGTCACGCACCGTCACTAACAGGGAAAAAATTAAATGCATATATTGCTGCCTTTATCCGCTCAGACCACGAATGTACTGAAAAAGACGAAGCAATCGAAAAAGTGAAACGTGGTATGCAGGTTTTTATAAGAGAGGGAAGTGCAGCAAAGAATCTTAATACCCTTATCGATGCCGTAGATAATAAAAATTTTCCATATTTTTCCTTCTGCACAGATGATAGAAATCCCGTAGATATAATGAACGAAGGACATATCGATTTTATGGTGAGGTCTGCTATAAAGAAAGGTGTTACCCCTGTTAATGCAATCAGAATGGCGACCATAAATACGGCAAGATACTTCAATCTTAGAAGTATGGGAGCAATAGCACCGGGCTACAAGGCAGATATGCTTGTAGTTAATGACCTTAAAGATTTCCACATTCATTCCGTAATAAAAGATTCGAGAACTGTTGTTGAGGAAGGCAAATTAATGGTAAATGTTGAGGGCATATTCCCCGAGGTAAAAGGAAGATTGGGACCAATGAATCCTAAAAGAATAAAAGAAAAGGATATTATTGTAAAAGACACGGGTAAAAAAATAAGGGTAATAGAGGTTTTCTATGACACAGTTTTAACAAAGGAGCTTGTTACAGAACCTAGGGTGGAAGGAGGGTTGGTCGTTGCCGATTCCCACAGAGATATTATGAAACTCATCGTTGTCGATAGATATAGGGGAGAAAATTTTACTGTGGGATTCATAAAAGGTCTCGGCATTAAACAGGGAGCAATTGGTACGAGTGTTGGACACGACTCGCACAATATCGCTATCGTCGGGGAAAACGATTCAGACATTGTCCTTGCCCTTCAAGAATTGAGAAAGATGGGCGGGGGACTTGTTGTCGTAAATAACGGGGAAGTCCTTTCAAAATTACCCCTTCATATAGCTGGTTTGATGTCTGACAAACCCCTGGAAGAGGTTGTCAAAGCTATTAATAAGATTGACAAAAGTTCAAAACTCCTTGGAATCGATAGAGACCCATTTATGACCCTCTCATTTGTTCAGCTACCAGTCATTCCCGCAATAAGGATGACAGATAGGGGAATTGTTGATGTTAATAAACAGAGCTTCGTTTCTTTGTATATTTAGTTTTACATAAGGCTTCGCAAAACTAAGGGTAATAAAAGATTCCGTGTACTTCGTGTCTTCCGTGGGAGAGAAATGCCTACCCACCAAGAACAAGAAAGACACTAAAAAAGTGTAAGTTATAAAAAGGGTAAGAATAACAAAAAGATTCCGTGTACTTCGTGTTTTCCGTGGGAGAAATCATTAAAAAGGGAGGTTGGATGCGTGAATTAATAAAAAGATGTTTCCTTTTACTTCTGGTGGCGGTTACCGTCTTCTCTTGCCAGAAACATGAGGTTACATTCACATATGAAGATGAGTATGCAAAGACAGTCCATCTCGTTGGAACTATGAATGACTGGAATAAAACTGCAGCACCATTTACTAAAAAGGATGGATATTTTGAGGTAACCATTGAACTTCTTCCTGGTGAATATGAATATAAGTTCCTTATCGATGGAAAGGAGTGGATAACTGATCCTACAAACGACCTGATATGTCAGGGTTATTATACCAACTCTCTTCTAATAGTTGGCACTGAAGAAGAGATAGAGGAGATAAAGGGTAAGATACGAGAAAGTGCAGAACTTGTTACCAAAATTGATAGACTCAGCGAAGATAAACTACCATTCAGATTTGCGGTTCTTGGAGACAATAGAGGTAATTCCGAGGTTTATAAAGCACTTCTTGATGAAATCTCCACTCTTGAACCTGATTTTATATTAAACACAGGGGACCTTATCACAAATCCAGGTAACCTCTACCAATGGAAGGAGTTTATAGAATGGTCATCGGGCTATAATTTCCCTATCCTTCCGGTTGTAGGAAACCATGATGTAGAACACTCAAGGTCAGAGAAGATGTACAGGGATATATTCACCCTCCTGGATGAGGAAATTTACTACTCTTTTACATATGGTAATTCGGACTTCATAGTTTTGGATTCAGAGATTCCTGGTGAGGATAGGAGAATAATAGGGAAACAACTTGAATGGCTTAAAGAAACTCTAAGAGCTTCCTCGTCAGCATATAGATTTGTCTTTCTTCACAGGCCCCTATATGCAGATTCTCTCATTGGTAGACACTTTGGTCGCTGTATGGATAAATATCCAGAGCAGAGAGACAGCCTGTTAACTCTGTTAAAGAACAACAACGTAGATATCATATTTGTGGGGCATGAACATCTCTTCAGAAAGACTACGCACGATGGAGTAATTCAGATTATAACAGGAGGTGCAGGCGCTCCACTCTATGCAGAAGAGGAGGATGGGGGATTCTACCATTTCGTTCTGGTTGATGTAGGCGAAGAAAAGATAGAGGGAAAGATGTATAAACTAAAAAATGGAGCTTTTACTGAGACACTCATATTTTCTCTGCCAATTGAAAGTAAGATGTAGGCACGATTTCAAATCGTGCTGACCTGTAAGCATTCTGCCCGTGCGGTACATTATGTGTAGGTATAGGTATCAAATGTTCTATACCAAAGACAAGTTTCATTCTTGGTTTTGACATTGTTTACAGAGAATATGGTTATTTCGGGCAGGCAGAACATCTATCCCCTTTATTTTACACCAAATAAAGGGGTTTAATCTCTTTATTTTCCCTTGACAATATATCCTTTCTGTGATATAATCCTCAGAATTTCTTGTCTTTCACATTTTACTTAATACATACTTCTTATGTTTAGATTAGTTACAAAGATTATAGATATAAAAAAGAAGGGTGAACGAAAAGAGGGCAACTTTAAGGTTTCTACCTTACGTCTCAAGGTCAGAATAAAGGACTTCATCCCTAAGAGTCCAAAACCACCACCCCATATAAAGGGAAAGTCTGTTTGGGTAACCAGGGAGTATCCTCATCCGTTCGAACCAAGAAAAGGGAACGAAATTGTTGTATCACTAAAAGAGCTACCGCAAATAATTACCGTAAGTTCTGATGATGTAAATAGAGATGGTCACAAAGAGGTACTCTTAAAAAATGAATTTATGGACGTTACAATCCTCCCACATCTTGGGGCAAGGATCGGCTCTCTAAAATATAAAGGTAGAGAGTATTTCGGTTCTAAGATTGAACATAAATCCAGAAAATGGGTTGATGTTGGGGGAATATTTGACACAACTGATGGGAAAATTCCCGGTTCTCTCTGGAACGCCGAGTTTAAGTATCAAGAGACAAAGGATAAAAAAATAAATAAAGAACATACAACTATAAGCACTAATCGCTGTAGACTCGTATACGATAAAAAGGGTCTTGTAATCGTAAAACATTTTTCACTTCATCCCAAATACCCACTACTTACCGAAAAGACGAAAATAACAGCAAAGAGAAAGAAAAATATTATATACTCAAAATACTTACCTGTCAAAGTAATAGAACCTGAAACTGCACTGTACGTCCCCACGGAGGAAAAGCTCGAACACAGGTACTACCAGAAAGAATCTGTTTTGACTCTCTGGTTTCCTATCGAGTATTGTGGGTTAAGACTTGGTTCATTCCTTGTCGGTGAAAGTAATGGCAGCTTTTTATATGCCACGCATAAACAAAAAACGGAGTATTTGACACTCAGGCATTCAATAAACGTCCTGTTGCTCTGGTTATTTTCGGAGAAAAGAGAGCTAAAGAAAGGAAAATCCTTTACTTATAGTTGTATCTATGCATTTGGTGATGAATATATAGTTACAAGGGACTTAATTGCAATAAGGGCGAAATCTCCTGAAAAGACTTTTTTTATAGTAAGAGCGAATGATAAATTCAAAGGAGAGTTGAAGTGGGATAACAGGGTAAAAAAATTAAAACCGATTGAAATAAAGGATGTGGGTACATTATGGATAAATTAAATCCAATAACATTTGGCTATGAATGGGAGACTCTCATTCTGAAACCAGACCTATCTATTATTGAAGACAGGGACATTGAGTGGCTTGGAAGACATCTGCGCAACAAATTCCCATGGTCAAGAACTGGTTATGATTATCTTGGACGACGAATGGATGGAAGGCTTCTCGAAATAAGAACTGGGATTCTTACCTCATATGAACAACTCATAGAACAGACACACCTCCAGTTAGAAGAGATAAAAAGAATATGCAGGAATAAGAAATGGACATTTCTTACCGTAGCAACCCATCCAGCTATCGGAAATGCTGTGGGGCTGCATATCCATATTGGAAGCATATACGAGTTCGTTACTGCAACAGGTATTGCAGATGTTCTTATAAAATATGCTCCCTGTTTTGCAGCACTTGCTGTGAATTCTCCAATTTGGAGTATGTATGAGAAAGAGGAATTTAAAAGCTATAGGGTGCTGCATCATGCAGATTACTGTACAAATGTTAGAAGGATTTCCAATCCAGAGGTAGTACAATGGAGCTGGGGAGATGATGTATGTGTTAAAACGGATGTTCACTCTACCATAGAACTTAGAATTACTGATGCTGTATCCTCTGAGGAATTATTGTACCAATTTATTGCCTTTGTAGATGCTTTTGTTATAGGATTTCTGAAAACGAATTCGCAGAGGTTCAGTAAGAATCTATACTTAGAATACATTGAAAATAGATTCAGGGCAGCTCGATATGGACTGCAGGCAAGGTTAAAATGGGATGGAGAGGAAAGGGATGTTACGGATATTCTTTGGGATATGATGGATATAGCAGATTTTAAATCCATAGGTGGTGGAGAAGTAGGTTTGATTAAGGAAATGCTAAAGAAACGTCAGACACAGGCAGATTTCTGTATGTTCATATATAAATATCACAATGACCTATTCCAACTAACAAGAGAGCTCGGGAACATCATGAAGAGAAAAAACTCCTTTCAGGACTATCTAAAAAAAGCACCCGTGCTCGATACTTTAGAACCTATAAATATAGATGATTTTATTCTTTCATATATTAATCGGGAGACACCTCTATCCCATATTTACGAACTCCTATATCTTCCATATGGTGTGCTCAATGAAAGGCTTGGCAAATTGATTAAGGCAGGAAAGATAACTCGAGAGAGAACCCCTGAATATGGTGAGAGATATACGAGGATAAAAAATTAACCCCGGCATGCATATAAGAAGATTTGTAGGCACAAATTCAATTTGTGCATGTTAATAAAATAAGAATTAACCAGAGATTATCAGCGTATATATTCGTCCAGAGATAACAAAGCATGCAGATAACAAAAATAAAAAAGGGTAAAAAGAGATACAACATATACATAGATGGAGAGTTTTCTCTTGCGGTAGGTGATGAAACGCTTCTTAAATTGGAACTGTTCAATGGTAAGAAGATTGATGAGAAAGAGCTTAGTAAGATAATTACCTATGAAGAGGGAGTTAGAGCAAGAGATTATGCGCTCAATCTTCTCTCTTATAGACCTCGAACCAAAAGAGAACTCCTTCGAAGATTAAAGCAGAAAAAATATGATGTTCGCACAGCAGAAGAAACCGTATC
>JAGMCL010000124.1 GCA_023129165.1 Caldifarciminota bacterium
AAAAACATCTTTAATGGAATATACTTCGACATAGTAGACTCCTTGTATAATTTTAAACATAGTACGAATTCCTATTGTATCAAATAACACCTGGTTCAATTTTACCTGATTTATTCAGAGGAGTATTAAATCGTAGGGCAAGGATTCATAACCAACTTTTTTCAGAATATGGTAGGCGCAGGCTTCAGCCTGCGAATTACAACGCAACCTGAAGGTTGCGACTACCTCTAAAACGTAACACACCTTATTCTATACAGCACTAACTATGAATGGAGAAAAATCATTATTTTAATCGGTAAGAGTGATTTATAAACATTTTCCCATCAGTAGGGAGAAATCCTTTAAAATCAATGTCTACCTCTACAATTTCTTTTCTAAAAAATATATCTGCCATCAAAAAAGCTATCTTACTCTCAATGGTCAAGGCGTCTTCAGAAGAGAATTTCTGGAAATACTGTATCTATTAGTGTAAGTCTTTTATCTACTATTAGATAGGACCTATTGTGAAATAGTTCTATGGAGTGTACTCTGTCGCTTATTTTCATTAACCAGTACTAATCCTGAACATGGAATTCTTCAGAACGAAGTATAATATCACCTAAAACTATATCTACCCTCCATTTACCTACCCATTCCTTCATGATCTTCTTTGAACTCCAGGTTCTCCAGCGAGCAGGTCCTATTTTTAGAGAAACCTCGGCAATCTTCTCATCATTGAAGTACCACACATGTGAAACAAATGTAGTATCTTCTGCATTCTCAATTAGAGTAAAGCAGTATATATGCTCAACTGTACTGCCGAATATACTATCAATTCCAATTGGTGCTCTATCCTGGACATCTGTGCAGAATTTCATATCAGTAACACTGAGTCCGCTTTCTTCCTGGGCATAAGTAAGACCTGTAAGTATCAGTATTGAAACAAGACAGATACAGCAATTCTTCCAAGTCATCTTTACCTCCTGGTATAATATTCATTATACCTGATTACTCAGATATAAACTACACAACACCCTTAGTGTATTGAAGATTACTCAGATTAAAATATATTATTTTCTTTTAAACAGATGACCAAAGAGAGCGCCTGTTAATTATATTGACAATCCTATCTTCTTCTCGGCTCTGATATAAGACCTACATCCTCTATACCTGCAGATTTAATGAGACCAATCATCTCCATAACAAATCCGTATGGTACGTCCTTATCCCCCTTTATGTAAACCTTTTTATTTGAGGAAGTTAGTATCGGCATAAGCTCCTTGTGGGGTCTTTGTATTTCTGTTCCATTTATAAAGACCTTCTTCTGTTTGGTAATACTTATGGTCAAACCTTCCTCTGCCTTATAATTAGTAACAGCTGTTTGGGGTAATTGTATATCGAGACCAGATTGGAGAAGAGGAGCAGAAAGTATGAATATTACAAGTATAGTTAAACTCACATCAACAAGGGATGTGATGTTTATACTTGATATACTGCGGGGTTTATATATCATTTGTTATTGGAATTAGAAGAGATAATTGGTGAAGATTCACTAATTTCTCTTCTCATTCTTTCTTCTATCTCAAGTATGAAATTGTCAATACAATCAACAAATCTTCTTGTCTTGGTTGCTAAATAATTATAAAAAATAACAGCGGGTATAGCAACACATAAACCAATTGCAGTTGTAATGAGGGATTCTGCGATTCCGGGAGCTATTACCATTATATGAGCAGAGCCGTATGTCTTAATATCGATGAATGCTCTCATTATTCCCCATACGGTTCCAAAAAGCCCGAGGAATGGACTTACTGTTACGATTGTGGCAAGAAACGGAAGATGTGATTCAAGTTCTGAAATTTCTTCTGCTTCTCTCCTCTTCATAGCTGATTTAGTATTTATTATGATTGTTTCGCTTTCGGAAGATTGTTGAGCAGCAATCCATCCTTTATGCAGTATTCTTGCAGTAGGACCATTAAATTCCTTTGATATATCATGAATCTGTTTAACAGTCAATTTTTCATTCAAAATGTCAAGGAAATCTTTTTCATCTTTTTCTGTACGCTTGTATAATCTGTATTTGAATATAAACACAGCCCAGGACCATATGGAAAGTAGAAAAAGGATTATAACAACTATCCTCCCAATCCAGCCTGAGGAAATAAAAGTGGAGCCAAGAGTAGTTTTAATTAATATGCCTAACATGAAATATTAATTATCTTTCACTACCAATTAGAAGTTTTGCCTCTTCTGAATCATGATAATTTTTTAGTAGCATCTCAAAATATTGGTTTGCAGAGAGTGTATCTCCCATTGTTTCGTATATCATTCCTATCTTATATATAGCCGAAGGAGTTCTTTTACTATCTGGGTAATCCTGAATAACCAAAAGGAGAGACTTTATCGCATTTAAGAAATCATTTTTTTCATAATAGCATGCCCCAAGAAGATATCTTGCCTCATCGAGATTAGGAACAGATTTTATATACATGAGAAAACCGGATAAGGCGAGGTCATAATTGCCCTGTAGATAATCAAAATAGGCTATTGAATATACATCCGAAAGTATGGATGTATCTCTTTTCTGTGTAATAGATATTCCAGATAGTTCGTTAATAGCATTCCTGGTAGATTCTATATCTTCTCTAAACTGGATCAAGATTGCAGTCTGTTCTGCCCTGAATCGTATAATAAGTTCTATTTCCTCATTTGTTAGACTGTCGAGTTGTTGAATAGAATCTTCTAATCTCTTGTTACTAGCCTCAATTCTATCCAATTTTGTATCAATACGATTCACCGTGTCTCTCACAGCGCAACTTAAAAATAGAAGTAGAATGGTAAAGTATATTGACTTGTTTCTCATAGCTTATTCCGAAAAGCTACAATCTATACTCCTCTCTAATTACTAAAATTGTAACCAGAAATACTGGATGATTTAGATGTTTTAGAAGGTCAATTTCGGGCTATTTTCTAACAAACTCTGCTCTTCTGTTCTTCGACCATGCAGTTTCATTATGACCAAGATCAAAGGGTTTCTCCTCACCATAGCTAATTGTAGACATTCTATCTTTTGAGATACCAAGCATTGTTAGATAATCTTTTGCTGAATTTGCTCTCTTCTCCCCAAGTGCAAGGTTATATTCGTTTGTTCCTCTTTCATCACAATGACCTTCTATAATTACCCTTGCATCAGGATAAACCTTTAAAACCTCTGCGTTCTTTTCGAGAATCTTTGCATCTTCAGGTCTTACATCGTATTTATCATAGTTGAAGTGGATTCTGGATAATATAAAAGGTATTTTTACCTCTTCTTCAGGTTCCTCTTCTTCAACTATTTCGATGATTTCTTCTACTATGGGTTCTTCTTCTACCACCTTTATTTCCTTTTTTGCACAATTTAAAAGTGCAAGAGGAATAATTAGTGCTATGACATATGCCAATCTCTTATACATATACCCCCCTTTTTGGTAAATAGGTGAGAAAATCCTAACTCAATTAATACGAATTTGGAAAAGTAAAAAATACATTTTGATATATGCTTTCAAATATATAAATTATTATACCACAAATTAAATATAAAGTCAAGTTTTTTCTATATCAATTATGATCTCTTCAACATTTCTTTTTTCGTCAATTTTATCACGCAATTCTTTGATATATTCGAATTTCTCAGCAATTGGTTGGGAGAATTCTTCAATTAATTTAGCAGCACTCCTTGAACCAGGTAATCTCTCCTTTCTCATTTCCTTTAATAATGACTCATAGGGTTTATCAGATGTATATTTGCTAACTATATATCTTGCAACAAAACATCCACATTTCGAGCATTCTACGTAGATCATAATCGGTTCACCCTTTTTCAGATATACATTGTTTTTTAGATGAATACAATCACATTTTGGACAGCATTCAAATTTAACTGTTTCCATAAATACCTCCACTTTTTAGTTATTGGTTATATGTTATTGGTTATTAGTTATTCGTAAATTTACCTTTTGACATTCAACATTTAACAATTAACTATTCAACTAATCAACTCTTATCCTATTCAACATTACACATTCAACATTAAACATCTAACATTACGCATTTCACATTGCACATTTCTTCCAACGCCATCAAGAAACTAAGGCACAAAGTTTTTTTTATTTGAGGCACCGATCACACTTATCATTTAACCTAATCAACCAATTAACTAATCAACTAATTAACTCTTATCCTATTCAACATTTCTTCTATCGCGACTTGGAAGTCGCTCCTACCTATCCTTCCGCAAAAGGCGGGGCTACTACCTATTTTTCGCAAGCAGGAGCTTGCTCCTACCATCACAGGGTGGTCTGATGTCTGTAATTAGAAATTCGACATTAGAAATTAGAAATTAGTCGTTTTCCATTCGCCATAAGCTCTACACCCTACGCTTTACGCATTACACATCCAACATTTCTTCTAACGCCACCAAGACACGAAGGCACAAAGTTTTTTTTATTTGAGGCACCGATCACACTTATCATTTAACCTAATCAACCAATCAACTATTTAACTAATCAACTTTTATCCTATTCAACATTAAACATTTCACATTCACTACTTCTATCCCAACAACCTTGAGAAGATGAATAACCAAGATATAATAATAATTATTGATATCAAAGTTATAATAAGCCCTGTCTTTGCAATGTCTTTTACAGATAATAGCCCCGAACCATACGCAATAGCATTTGGAGGAGTACTGATGGGCAGAATCATAGCTACAGAGGCTGAAAACGCTGTTATGAGAGCTATTACAGTTGGTGTAACCCCTATGGTTATTGCAATTGGTAAGATGAGTGCTGCTGTGGATGTATTTGATATAAAGGTTGTCATAATAACGGTTATAAAAGAAAATATAAGCATTAATTGTATTTCAGATGTAAGACCCCCGACATCAAATCTCCCTACCATCCATTTAGCAAGTCCACTCTGCTGCATAGCGACTCCCAGTGATAATCCACCGCCCATAAGTATCAGTATATCCCATCCCAGTGACCTGAAATCATTTCTATCTATAATTCCACTCCCTATAAAGGCTATGGTTGGAACAATTGCAATAACCCCTGAAGGAATACCATGGTACTGTCCTGTAAGCCATAAACCAACAGTTATAATGAAAACTGCAATTACCCACTTGTCCTTGATATTCAAAGGCAATAATTTTTCTATTTTGAATGTTATTTTTTGAATCTTACTTTTATACATTGTTGAAAGAAGCCACCATGTTATCAAGAGTATCAGGATAACAACAGGAAGGGCTATTATCATCCATTTTGTAAAGGAAATGGATATACCAAGTTGAGCAAGGTTGCTTATTGCAAGAGCATTGGGAGGTGTGCTTATTGGAGTAGCCATACCCCCAATATTACAGGCAAACGGAATGCCAAGAAGAAGAGCGATTTTGAAGGGCTCTTTTTCTGGTAAAGAGCGTATAATAGTTATTGCAACTGTCAACATAAGAGCAGCAGTTGCAGTATTTGACATCCACATTGATAGAAAGGCAGAGACAACCATTATACCGAGGAGGATTCTTTTGGGGCTGTTGAATGTTGAGGACATTCTTCAGTAATAAAACCTCGAGTAGAGCTATAAGTAATGATGTTGCATAGAGTGGTATAGCTTCTGTTATCCATAATGTAGCAGCAACTATAAGTATTACAAAGGTTCTTCTTGCTGGTTCAGTAAGTCCTTTAA
Organism: Caldifarciminota bacterium; assembly: GCA_023129165.1. Taxonomy (GTDB): domain Bacteria; phylum Hydrothermota; class UBA3073; order UBA3073; family UBA3073; genus JAGMCL01. Next base: position 5,704 of record JAGMCL010000124.1, read on the forward strand.
AGGGTGCAAAGTATACTACAAGTGCCAGAACTACCGCTATACCAATGGATACCCATTTCTTCATAGAATTTCTCTACGTAAATTTTAAGTGAATATTTATTAAAACTGTTATAAATGATACTATTTCTTATTAACAGCGTAAACGCTGTCACTCCGAAAAATACTATCAGGAATGACAGTCTTTAGACTGTTATAGACATAACGTAAACGCTGTCACTCCGAAAAATACTATCAGGAATGACAGTCTTTAGACTGTTATAGACATTCTTATTAAAATATCAGGATGCACTTGCAAGGACACCAAGAGCAATAGACAATAATTTTGCATCCTTTTTGTCAGAACGAGAGAGCATTATACAGGGCTTGAGTGCACCTGCAATATATCCAGCTATTTTAGCCCCACCAAGATACAATAATGCCTTTGAAGAAATATTACCACAGGATATATTTGGAACAACTATAATATCAGCATCACCTACTACCTCGCTTTTAACCCCCTTTTTTTGGGCAGATTCCTGGGATACAGCAAGGTCCATACCAAGAGGTCCATCAATATAACAGTTACCAAGTTGACCCCTTTCTCCCATCTTTGTCAGTATTGCTGCATCACCAGTCTCTGGCATATCTTCATTAACGACTTCGACTGCTGCAATTACTGCAATTTTAGGTTTTTCTATTCCAAGTTTATTTGCCAATTCTATAGCATTTACTATTATATCAGCCTTAGCTTTTAAATCAGGATTTATATTCATTCCACCATCTGTAATAAGTAATAACTTATTGTAATATTTTGTTTCCATAACAGCAATATGAGATAGAGTTCTTCCTGTTCTCAAACCAGTATGTTTGTTAAGAACACCTTTTAGGAATTTTGCTGTAGGAATATGTCCCTTCATAACTATATCTGCCTTGCCCATTTTTGTCATCTCCACTGCCTTTTTTATAGCCTCGTCTTCTTCTAAATCGACAATTTCAAATTCTCTGCCTCCTTTCTCAATAATATTACTTTTATTTCCAAAAAGTATTGGAATTACAAGACCCTCATTTTTAGCATCTTTACAAGACTCAATAGAGACTTCATCAGGACATGCAACGGCTATTTTCTTCGGACCCATTTTCTTTGCCTGTTGTATTATTTCCTTAAAAGAATGCAACATAAAACCCCCATATGAAGAAATATCAAAAATTAAACCTGCCTGCCGTCAGGAAGGTATTAAATATCAAAATTTTAACCACAGAGTTTGTCCCGCCTCAGCGGGATCCCGAAAGAAGCGGGACGGAGTACACAGAGAATTTTATTCAAAATATAAAAATCAAAATGAAAAATATAAACAATTTCCTAAAAATTCATGATAATCCTTTCGGTTGTCATTGCGAATCTGTCGTCCGTCAAAAAGTACGACGGATTAACGGATGAAGCAATCGCTTTTTACTGAACTACATCACATATGAACATATAAGATTGCCACGTTCATTTCATTCACTCGCAATGACACACTACTCTCAGTCGTTGCGAGCCGTAGGAGAAGTTATCGCACCTATAAGAAAAAGATTATATAAAAATTAGGTTAATCTGTGAAATCTGTGGCTAGTTTTCACAACAGTTAATAATATCACAAATTTTGTATTTTGTCAAGATAAAAACCCTTGACTTTTACTGTATTTTATGTTATAATCTCTCAACTATGTCCATATTTATATATAATACTCTTGCAAGAAGAAAACAGGAATTTTCTTCCCTGGAGACTCCGCAGGTTAAGATGTATGTATGCGGTATGACTGTCCAGGATAGACCACATATTGGTCACATGAGGGCTTATGTAGTATCTGATATATTAAAGAGATGGTTTACTTACAGGGGTTTTAACGTTAAACACATACAAAATTTTACAGATATTGATGATAAGATAATAAAGAGAGCAAATAGTCTTAATATGGACTATAGAGTGATTGCAGAGAAAAACATAGAGGAGTTCATGATTAGCAGTGACCTTATCAGAATAAAGAGAGCAGATTTTTATCCCCGGGCAACCAACCACATCCAGGAGATTATAGAACTTGTATCAATACTTATTGATAAGAAATATGCCTATGTAACAGATACAGGTGTCTACTTTGATATATCTAAATTTGAAGGTTATGGAAAGCTTTCAGGAAAACACATTGAGGGACTAAAAGAAGGCGCAAGGGTTGAGATTGATGAAACAAAGCATTCACCAATCGATTTTGTTCTTTGGAAGCTGGCAAAGGAGGGAGAACCATTCTGGGAGAGTCCGTGGGGTAGAGGAAGACCTGGTTGGCATATTGAGTGTTCTGCTATGTCCATGAAACATCTTGGGGAAACAATCGACATACATACAGGAGGAGAAGACCTCATCTTCCCTCATCATGAAAATGAGATTGCACAATCAGAAGCGATTACAGGTAAACCACTTTCCAATTTCTGGGTACACAATGGTCTCCTTCAGCTTCTTGGTGATAAGATGTCCAAATCCACAGGACAATTTATACCCGCACTTGATGTCTTAAAAGCATATGAGCCTGATGCAGTAAGACTATTTTTCCTATCGTCACACTATCGTCATCCTCAGGAATATACTGAGGAACGTTTAAAAGAGAGTGAGGAAGCACTTGCAAGGATAAAAGTATGTATAGAAATGCTTACTGAGAAGACAAAAGGAACTGATAGACAATCAGACAAGAAAAATCTTCCTGATATACTGGTGAGTTTTTGGAAAGACTTTGAAGAATCAATGGATGACGATTTTAATACGCCTAAGGCCATTGGAAGGATATATTCATTTATAAAAGAGATAAATATTAATATAGGCGATATAGATGATAAAACTGCTTTTCTTTATGAAGAAGCATTAACATCTTCTCTAAAAATTCTCGGAATAGAATTAGAGGAAAAGGAACTTGGCAGCTTTACCCCGGTACTTTTAGACCTTATCCTCGAGGTAAGAAATAAACTCCGGGATTTTAATAAGTATGACCTTGCTGATAAAATAAGAGAAAACCTTCTAAATCTTGGAATCACAATAAAAGACACACCTAAAGGAAGTAAATGGAACATCTAAACTACCTATGTCTTCCCCACTATTTTTTTCTTGACAAAGAAAGAATTTTGTTGTATAATTAAAACTGACTAAATAAAATATAATCTTAAAAGACTCGCTTAAGGCGGGTGTAATTCAGCGGTAGAATGCCAGCTTCCCAAGCTGGACGTCGCCGGTTCGATTCCGGTCGCCCGCTAAAATAATATCATAGGGAAGGAGTATTTATAATTTAACATGCATGCTCAGGGCGGTTAGCTCAGTTGGTTTAGAGTGCTTGCTTGACATGCAAGAGGTCACTGGTTCAAGTCCAGTACCGCCCAGATTTAACATTTTTTTAATATAGCTGGTGAAAATATGAAATTTTAAACCACAGGGATCTGAAATATACCAATGATTTTGATTTCTTCTAAGATGGATTAGGTTCTCTGTGGTTCTTTTTGATAACATGGAAAATCAAAAAGTATATAAAAAGGGAATAAGATTGAGCGATGCAGCTGAAAATGATAATATTATCGCTGCCATTGTTGAAGATGAGTTGAAAGATCTCTCCTTTATACTTTCTAAAGATTCAAAGGTAAAATTTATCTCATTTGATGAAGAGGAGGGTAAAAAAATTTACTGGCATTCAACTGCTCATATTCTGGCATATGCAGTCAAAAGACTATATCCTCATGCAAAACTTGCGATAGGACCTGCTATAAATGAAGGATTCTATTATGATTTCGGGGTAGAAAAACCCTTTACACCAGAGGATATTGAAAAGATTGAAAAAGAGATGAAGAAGATAATAAAAGAAGATTATCTATTTAAGAAAGAAGACCTAAGTAAAGAAAATGCACATAAACTTTTCCAGAAATTGGGTGAGGATTATAAAGTTGAACTCCTTGAAGAACTTGAAGGTCCTGTTACTATATATAGAAATGATAGTTTTATTGACCTGTGTCGAGGACCACATCTACCTGAAACCGGAAGGGTAAAGTATTTTAAATTATTAAGTTCCTCCGGTGCATACTGGAAGGGTGATGAATCAAATGAGATGTTACAGCGAATATATGGAATATCATTTGAAAGTCAAAAGGAGCTTGAGGAATATCTTGAGAGAATGGAGGAGGCAAAGAGGAGAGACCACAGGTTATTGGGTACTGAATTAAGTCTCTGGATGATGGATGATGAGATAGGACCTGGGCTCGTTGTATGGTTGCCTCGAGGAATGATTTTAAGAAAAATTATCGAGGATTTCTGGTGGGATGAACATAGAAAACGTGGATATGAATTTATTCTCTCACCTCATCTTGCGAGAACTAATTTATGGAAACAATCAGGGCATCTTGATTACTATAATGAACTCATATATCCTATAATGGAAAAAGACAATCAGGGTTATCTTGTTAAGCCTATGAATTGTCCTTTTCACATAAAGGTTTACAAACAGAAAAGACGAAGTTATAGAGAACTTCCTATGAGGTTAGCAGAACTTGGGACAGTATACAGGTATGAAAAGAGTGGTGTTTTACATGGTCTTTTAAGGGTTAGAGGATTCACACAGGATGATGCCCATTTATTCTGTATGGTAGATCAGGCAAAGGATGAGTTGATATCAACAATATTGCTTGCAAAAGATATTTTTACAACATTTGGATTTACCGATTACAAAGTTGAACTTTCTGTATGGGACATTAACGAAAAGGAAAGATATATGGGTGATGAAGAAGATTGGAATAATGCTGAACAATCGCTAATTAGAGCCCTTGAAGAGACCGAACTTTCCTATCAGAAAAGGAAGGGTGAGGCTGCATTTTATGGTCCGAAAATCGATATAAAGATACTTGACTCATTAAAAAGAGAGTGGCAGGCAACAACCATCCAATTTGATTTTAATCTTCCAAAAAGATTTGACCTTAAATTTATGGGTCAGGATGGACAATATCATAATATTATTCTAATTCATCGTGCTATACTTGGGTCTTTAGAGAGATTTATTGGCACACTTGTAGAACATTATGCTGGAAAATTTCCAATGTGGTTGGCTCCTATTCAGGTAAAAATCCTACCGATTACATCAAATGTGAATGAGTATGCAGAAAAAATAAAGAATGAACTTATTTCATCTGGTATAAGGACAAAGTCAGATTATAGGAATGAAAAATTATCATTAAAGATAAGAGAGGCAACCATGGAAAAATTACCTTATATGATAATTATTGGAGAAAAGGAGATAGATACAAAAACCATATCAGTAAGGTCAAGGGAAAAAGGTAATATCGGTAGTATGAATTTACTCGATTTTCAGGAATTAGTAAAAAATGAAATTAATAAAAAAAGCAACTGAAGATGTTAATTTATAAATAAAACGAAGGAGGGAGGTTGAGATATAAACAAAGTAGCCACAAAAGTGTCAGAGTTAATGAAAGAATAAGGATACCAAAGGTTAGATTAATAGATGACACAGGAGAACAGGTTGGTGTAGTAGAGACTCGTGAAGCGTTACAGATTGCCAGGTCTAAAGGTCTTGACCTTGTAGAAATAGCACCACATGTTAGACCACCAGTCTGTAAGATAATGGATTATGGAAAATACCTTTATAAGGAAAAACAGAAACAAAAGTTAAGAAGACAAAAAACTCAAAAGGTTAAGTTAAAAGAACTCAAGATTGGTGTTAAGATACAGGAACATGATTATCTTACGAAACTTAAATTTGCAAAAGAGTTTCTCCAAAATGGTAACAAATTAAAGATAAGAATATTTTTCAGGGGAAGGGAAATAGTTCATCGTGATATAGGAAAAGACATATTAGAAAGAATAGCAAATGATCTCTCTGAACTATCGAATATAGAAGTACCCCCAAAGATGGAGGGGAGGCAGATGATTATGCAACTTGTTGCTATGAAAGGGGTAAAAAATGCCAAAACTAAAGGTTAAAAAGGCTGCCAGTTCAAGATTCAGGATTACACGTACTGGAAAGGTGATGGTCAATAGAGCGAGAAGGAATCATCTTCTTGCAAAAAGGACCCGAAAATCAAAGAGACAACTTAGAGGTTCTTCTGCAATTGGACCTGCAGATGCAAAAAGGGTGAAAAAAAATCTTGTCGACTAAGGACATCCTAAAAAAGATATTGATGTCTGACTGAATTATTAGTACATTTTATTATAAAAGTTGTCAGATAAAGAAATTTATATATTACTTTAGGAGGAATAATGGCACGAGTAAAAGGTGGTCCCAAAACCAGAAAGAGAAGGAAGAAGTGGCTAAAACTCGCAAAGGGATATTGGGGAGCCAGATCAAAACTATATCGGACTGCCAGGGTTGCAGTTATGAGATCACTCTCCTATGCCTATAGGGACCGTAGAGTAAAGAAAAGAGTGATGAGAAAATTGTTTATAAGTAGAATAAATGCAGCGTCCCGTCAGTATGGTTTGTCTTATAGTCAATTTATGAATGGTTTAAAAAAGTCAGGTGTCAAAATAGATCGCAAGATTTTATCAGAGCTGCCTATTGACGACCATGAAATGTTCAAAACCTTAATTGACATTTCTAAAAATGCTGTCCAGGCTTAAAGAAATAAAGCATAGTGCATATTGTAGTATTGCTAAGGCTTCTTCTTTACAAGATGTAGAAGAGCTGAGGATATCTTATCTTGGTCGTAAGGGAAAACTTACAGAAATCCTCAGGAATATTGGAACACTGAAGGAGGAAGATAGAAGAGCTATAGGAAAGATGGCGAATGAGATTAAAAAAGAACTGGAAGAGGCTATATCAATAAGGAAGAAAGAGCTAAAAGATAAGACTAAAGCGCCTAAATATTTGGATGTTACCCTGCCTGGAAGAACTCACTGGATTGGAAGGAGACATCCAATAACTATATGTGGGCAGGAAATATGCAGTATATTTAACCGAATAGGATATAGTATAGTAGAAGGCCCAGAGATAGAGACCGATTATTATAATTTTGGGGCACTTAACTTTCCTAAAGATCATCCTGCAAGAGACCTACATGATACCTTTTATCTTAAGGGCGATCTATTACTCCGTACTCATACCTCGCCTGTCCAGATAAGGGTTATGGAGAAAAAAAAACCTCCACTCAAGATTTTATCCTGGGGTAAATGTTATCGACGTGATAAACCAGATGCGAGTCACACACCTGTATTCCATCAGTTGGAAGGTTTTTACGTTGCTAAGAATGTTACCTTTAGACAACTTAAAGGTACGCTGAATTATTTCGCCTACCAATTTTTTGGAGATGATGTTGAAACCAAATTTGTCCCCAGTTACTTTCCATTCACCGAACCATCCGCTGAGTTATATATATCCTGCTCGGTATGTAAGGGAAAGGGTTGTAAGTTTTGTAAAGGCCAGGGGTTTATAGAAGTGCTTGGATGTGGTATGGTGCATCCCAAGGTCTTTGAAAATGTTGGATATGAACCGGGCAAGTATACGGGATTTGCTTTCGGCATGGGTCTTGAGCGTCTCACAATGCTGAAATATAAGATAGATGATATTAGACTATTTTATGAAAACGATTTGAGATTTTTATGCCAGTTTGGACCGTAAAAATATTCATCTATTTTTAAAAGTCCTCCATACACCCTTCTCTCTTATGAAAATAAGGTTTTATCTTTTTAAATATCTAACGAATGATACTATTACATGCTTAAATTATTCTACCTCCTTTGCATTTGAATTAATTGTGGTTCTAATCAACACAGAGGTTTAAGTGTATAGAATATTCGTTATTAATCCAGGGTCAACCAGCACTAAAATTGCAATTTTTGATGATGATTCATGTGTATTCGATATTAATATTCCACACTCTCCTGATGAGTTATCCAAATTTCCTAAGATTATCAACCAATTCCAATGGCGATATGACATAATTAAATCCATCATAGATAAAAGGGGAGTACCATCTAATTCAATTAATGCCTTTGTTTGAAGGGGTGGTTTACTCAATCCAATAAAAGGTGGCACCTACAATGTTGGGAAAAAGATGTTGGAAGACCTCCAAAAGGGTGTTCAGGGAGAACATGCATCGAATCTCGGGGGTATTATTGCATATGAGTTTGCCAGGGATTATGATGTTCCTGCCTTTATTGTCGACCCGGTTGTAGTGGATGAGTTTGAGGATGTTGCAAGAATTTCTGGGATACCTGATTTAGAAAGAAGAAGCATATTTCACGCCCTTAATCAAAAACAGGTAGCCAGACTGGCTGCAAATAAATTAAAAAAGAGATACGAAGAGGTTAACTTTATAGTTACCCATATGGGAGGTGGAATATCTATTGGAGCCCATAGAAAGGGACAGGTTATTGATGTGAATAATGCACTTAATGGTGAAGGACCATTTTCACCTGAACGCTCTGGTACCCTTCCTGTTTGGGATTTGGTTGAGCTTACATTATCTGGTAAGTATACTAAAAATGAATTGAAGAAAAGATTGACTGGAAAGGGTGGTCTGGTTGCCTATTTGGGAACAAATAATCTGAAAATAGTCAAAGAGATGGTTGATAAGGGAAATAAAAGGGCTAAACTCCTATATGAGGCTATGGCTTATCAAATTTCCAATTACTAACTTCCAATTCATTTGACATTAGAATTTTGGATTTTTATTAGAAATTATAAACCTGCCCCGCACTTATGCATACCCTCGCACCTATTAGGTGCGGGGCATAAGTGCGGGGTGAAGATTTTGTAATTCTACTTATGGAAACAATAGCTGCGATATCTACACCTTCTGGTGAAGGAGGTATATCAGTTATCAGGATATCAGGAGACAGGAGTCTTGAGGTTACTGATAAGATTTTCAGGGGAGGGTCGTTGCCATCTAAAAACAAAAGTCACACGGTTATACATGGTGAAATATATGATGGTCAGGATTTGGTTGATGAAGTTCTGGTAACTATTATGAAAGCACCACGAACTTATACAGGTGAGGATGTTGTAGAGATATCATGCCATGGTGGCAGAATAACAGCAAATCGAATACTAAGAACTATTTTGAATAATGGTATAAGACTGGCTGATCACGGTGAATTCACCCTTAGGGCATTCTTAAATGGTAAAATTGATCTCATACAGGCTGAGGCGATCGCTGATATTGTAAGTGCTAAATCTGAAAAGGCACAGCAATATGCACTTTCCTCAATGAAAGGTGAGCTATCAGAGAGGATAAAAAGGATAAAGAATTCGCTTAAAGAGATTCAAATGTTGATTGAGACCTGCCTTAATTTTTCTGATGAGGTTATTATAGATGAGAAAGATATATATACTAAAATAAAAAAAACAAAATCACAGATAGAGATTATACTTGATGGAGCTCAATATGGAAGATATATTAAAGATGGTATAAGTATACCAATTGTCGGCAGAACAAACGTTGGAAAGTCAACTCTATTCAATAAGATTCTAAAACAGGAAAGGTCTATTGTTACATCAATACCAGGTACAACTCGAGATGTTATAGAGGAAACATTAAATATAGATGGGATACAGGTGATATTTATGGATACGTGTGGAATCAGAACATCTAAAGATGATGTTGAGATAGAAGGTATAAACAGAGCCAGAAAGGTCATAAATAAGGGAGATCTTGTACTCTGGTTAATAGACCAATCACAACCATTAAACGAAGAGGACATTGAGTTTTTAAATATATTAAAGCAGAAGGATACAATAGCAGTATTTAATAAATGTGACATAAAGAGAAATGGAAATTATGATATTCCATTTAAAGCTGTTTCTGTCTCTGCAAGGACAGGTGAGAATATTCAAAAATTAATAAATCTAATAAAGGAAAAATTCTTACATCCATCAGTAAATATATCTATAATAAAAGAAAGACATATAAACATTCTTAATATGGTTCATAAAAATCTACAGGATGCTCTTAAAACAGGAATGCTTGAACTTGCTGCATCTGATGTTGGATTTGCTATAGAAGCACTCAGGGAGATGACAGGGGAGACAGCAAGTCAAGGTGTTATTGAATCAATATTCAGTAAATTTTGCATTGGAAAGTAATGTCAGATAAAATCTTCTTTATATCCGATTTACACCTTGGTAAAGACAGGGATGAGAAGAAGAAGATAAAGAAGCTATTCTCTTTTTTTGATTATATAGTATCCAGGGCATCAATTCTTTACATAGTAGGAGATTTCTTCGATTTTTATTTTGAATATAGAACACAAATACCCAAAATGTATTATGAGGTTTATAGACATTTATCAAATCTTATAGATAATGGCATAGAAATACATTACTTCATAGGTAACCACGATTACTGGCTTCGCGATTTTCTTGAATCAATCGGTTTGATAATGCATAGGACATCAGAGAAGGCTACTTTACACGGGAAAAGGATATATATAGCCCATGGCAATGGTATGATATCATTTGACCCAGGGGATTTACTATTAAGAAATAGGTTTGCCATTAGCTTGTTCTACCTACTTCACCCTGATCTGGCTTATAAAATTGGCTCATATGTTTCAAGGTTATCAAGGTCAAATTCACAAAAAAAAGATATCAGATGGAAGAAACTATATAGTATTGCTAAAAAAATATTTGAAGATAATATCGATATGGTTATACTGGGTCATATACACGAGCCAATACACAAGAGAATAGATGGTCACGACTTTATACTCCTCGGTGACTGGACAGAGCATTTTACCTATGCTATGCTGAATAATGGAAGAATTTCCCTACACAAGTTTTGAGAATAGTATTTAAGGCACAAACATTGACAAAAAGTTATTAAGTAACCGAATTACTCTGTTGTCGGCTTGCCCCGTAGAAGCATAGCTATTCAACGGGGCTTGCCCCGTAGAAGCGACTTGTCCTGTGAAATGCTTCTCGCCCCGTGGAGTGTGTAAACTACTCCATGGGGGAGCTATTTCTGCAGGAAGCTATTCAACAGGGCTTGGCCCTGTTGCTCTGGAAGAGCTTTACAGGGTGGTCTATTGTCTTTGGACAGTATTTTCTTGACATTTAGGTGTAGTTATGTTATAATAAAAAACAATAAATTTTATTATGAAAGGTTTTAAAAACAGATTATTTTTAGGGCTTGCAGTCACTATTCCCATATTCCTGACTATCTTTATAGTCTGGTTTCTTACTGTTCGTTTCGGTAATATACTCTATAATTTATTTTCAAAGATTCCACAACTTACCGAATTCCCAAAATATATAACAGCTTTTGTCGGGTTACTAATCGTAATTATCCTGATATACCTTATTGGATTACTTGCTACATCAATTATAGGAAAACAGACATTAAGACTTATTGAATTGTTATTTAAAAGATTACCATTAATAAGGAGCTTATATTCAGCAGCAGGACAACTTACCAAAGCACTTTTTGTTGATAGATCAGCCTTTAAAAAGGCAGCTTTAGTAGAATTTCCAAGAAAGGGGCAATATACAATTGGTTTTCTTACTAATGAACGTGGATTTAGAAAAGGGGACCGTTATCTTGTCTCACTCTTTATTCCCACCACTCCCAATATTACTACAGGTTATTATATTCTCACAGATAAGAGTGAGCTCTTCTTTCCTCCAATGGGGGTTGAAGAGGCTTTCAAGATTCTAATATCTGGAGGGGTTTTACCAATACCTGAGAATGACAAGCAAGAAAAAGATTAAGAGAAAGTATTAACAATTTTCATTACAAAAGGGATTAAATATGGGTTTCATTGATATTATTAAAAAAAAGTTGTTACATAGAGCACATCCTGAGTCTGAAGACGAGATAAAGGAATTTATCAAATTAGGCGAAGAAGGAGGTCTTATTACGGAGGATGAAGAAAGGATGATTGAACGTGTGTTTGAACTGGGTGATAAGCAAATTGGAGAGATTATGGTTCCAAGGGTTGAAATGGTTACAAGCAATACACTCAAGACTATTCAAGATGCTCGGAACCTCATGGTTGAAACAGGTTTCTCGCGTATACCAGTCTGGTATGAGACTATTGATGATGTAATTGGAGTTGTTCATGCTAAAGATTTATTGCGATTTAAAGGTATTCCCGAAGAAACCTCAGTTATAGAGGTAATCAGATTACCCTACTTCATCTCAGAGGTAAAACCAGTAGTCGAGGCAATGAAAGAACTCAAATCTGCACATGTTTCAATAGCAGTTGTAACTGATGAATATGCAGGTGTTTGTGGTTTAGTTACTATTGAAGACATCGTTGAAGAAATAGTAGGAGAGCTTCAAGATGAATTTGATATGGATGTTTTTCTTCACAAACGACTTAAGGATGGTTCTTTTCTCCTTAATGCGAGAATAGAGTTAGATAAATTTAACAATCTTTTAGGTACAAGTTTTGAAGACGAGGACGTAAACACACTGGCAGGTCTGCTATGTAGAAGGCTGGAAAGAATACCAACAAAGGGAGAAGTATTTGTTATTGACAAATTACAGTTCAAAATTATATCAGCAACTGCGCAGAAAATTTACAATGTAATGGTTAAAAAGAAAGTATGAAAAGATATTTTATCCTATTTCTTATAATTTTATTATCCGGTTGTTCTATGATTACCGATAGGATTACAACTCGAAAGGAATTAGAGAAAAAAGTACCTCTATGTGCAATCCTGGTACCAAATGAGCTTAGATATGGTGCACTGGGCGAAGATCTGAAAGATGGCGTTTTACTTGGTCTTAACGACATAGATTCTAAGATATATGATACTGATGCAGACCCCATACAGGCAATAGAACAGGCTAAATTTGCAATTTTTAATGATGGAGTTACGTGCATAATTGGTCCTTTACTCTCCAGTACTGCCATACCAGTTGCCTGTATATCGGAACTTGCAGGTGTTCCTATGATCTCGCCTACTGCTACTGAACAGAGATTACCCTTTATAGGTGAATTCATATACAAACTTTATTCTCCAATCGATGTCGAAGAGATAGCATTAGCGCGTTATATAATGAGTAAGTTACGTTTTTATCGTATAGCAGTACTGGCATCAGATGATTCATATGGTAAAGATATTACTTTGCGTTTTAAGAACGAGATAGAAAAATTGGGAGGTATAGTAAGTAATGTTTTTTATTACACCCCAGGGTCCTCAAACTTGAGAGAAACTATGCTTTCATTAAGGGATATAGACGTTAATGCAATATTTATTCCTGCCTATGAATCAGACATTCCAGGAATAGCATCGCAATTTGCTTACTACGAGGTCCTTGACTCTACTACAGCTATCCTTGGATTGAAGGAATGGGGTTATCCAGAGATTGTAGATGAGTATAAGAATTACCTACCTCATGTTATTTTAACTTCATTATCAGATTTTGGAAGATATCCTGAATTCGAGAAAGCCTTTAAAGATAGGTATAATAAGATACCTACCGAGGCTGCAATTATGGGATATTCAGCAGCTAAAATTTTCGTACTCGCTTTAAAAGATGGTGCTAACAGTAGAAAAAGCCTTTACAGTTGGCTTTCTAAAAGCAAATCTATTCAACCTTTATCAGGAATCAGTCTATCAAAAGAAGGACTTATTTCATACATTAGGATTTTTGAGGTTAGTAGAGGAGAACTTAGAGAACTAAAATAGTTATAATAAGTTAAATTACGATAAAGTTATTAACAAAATAGTAAAATCCAAAATTAATATGAATCCTTCGAAGTGGATATTTACAGGCTATATCTGTATAATTGTTATGGGTTGGTTAATCCTTTCCCTGCCTGTATCCTCTTCTGGTGAACCCTTAAATACTATTGATAGTCTTTTCACAGCAACCTCAAGCATCTGTGTTACTGGACTAATTGTTAAGGATACTCCCAATGACTTTTCTCTATTTGGACACATTATTATTCTTATTCTAATACAAATTGGTGGACTTGGATATATGACTGTGGGTTCTTTACTCTTTCTTACTCTTCGCAGGAGACTCTCAATTCGTCAATCAACTGTTGTCAGTAATAGTATATCAGTAGTAGATGTAGGTACTCTTGGTCTACTAATTAAGAGGATTGTTTTATTTACACTCCTTTTCGAAGGACTTGGGATGTTTATTTTTGCTTATAGGTTTACATTGAATGGGCTTAAATATCCATTCTGGCCAGGATTATTTCACTCCGTATCTGCATTTTGTAATGCTGGGTTTTCACTCTTTTCAAACAGTTTTATAGGATTTCAGAACGATCCAGTTGTTCTTTTAACAGCATCTACATTATTCATTATCGGGGGCATGGGTTTCATTGTGCTTTCAGAAATTACCACAAAGAAGAAAAAGAGATTGTCCCTCCATTCTCGGATGGTTCTTTTGATAACTTCAGTTTTGTTAGTTATAGGTACACTGGTCTTTTTATTTTCAGAATCAGGAAACCTATTAAGTGGTCATACAATATGGAAAAAGTTACTAATTTCTTATTTCCAGGCAGCAACTCCTCGAACTGCTGGTTTTACAGCATTGAACCTTGGATATGCTAACACCTTCACACTGTTTTTATTAACAATACTTATGTTTATTGGTGCTTCCCCAGGTGGAACTGGCGGTGGTGTAAAAACAACTACATTTGGAATATGTTTTTTATCTGCTCTCAGGTATCTGCAAGGAAAACAGGATGTAAATTTATTAGGAAAGAGAATAAATGAAGATAATATAAGGAGAGCATTTCATATTATAATTTTATCCCTTTTTCTCGTATGCCTGGGGATTTTGGTCCTATCGTTAGAAGGACTCCCGTTTGAAAGGGTTTTCTTTGAAGAACTATCAGCTTTTGGAACTGTTGGACTTTCAACTGGCAGTTTATTCAGGGATGGTGTAAGTCTATCACATGATTTTTCAGTTATTGGAAAGTTAATGATAATTATATCCATGTTTGTAGGGAGAATTGGTCCCTTGACTCTTGGCCTTGCAATACTTGAACGAAAAAAGACCGCAGCATTTAGATATTCTGAAGAATCTCTTCAGATAGGTTAAATTAGACTAAGATTTTAAAAGTAGCGACACTATTAGATTAAAGGGATTATTATCTTCGGTTCTATTACATGATTTAGAGAAACATGGTGCTTAAGGGAGAGCACAGAGAAGATACAAATATTTGTCCCACTTTCTTAGAGATAAATAATCTCTGTGACCTCTGTGGTTGATATTTAACACAACAAATATTAATACTGGAGGAAATATGAAAGGGAAAAAGGTAAAAACGGTTGCAAACCAAAAAAGAGAAGAGATAGAAAAGATTAAGTTTGGTAAAATAAACTATCTTTTACTTCTTTTTGGTATAGTTGCGATCGTTATTGGATATTTAACTCTTTCAAAAGGCTCTATTACAACTGCTCCCATCCTGCTTGTCCTTGGTTATTGTATACTTATACCTTTTGGTCTTATAATACGTGAAAAGAAAAAAAATAAAGTTCTTTAAATATAGGAATAATATTTTATCATAATTTTACTTCTTAATAAAACCAGGAGGACCTATGAAGATGTGGCCGGCTTTCTTACTGTTAGTGCTTTTCATCGGCTGTGAAGTTACAGAGGGACCCAGACAGATCGTAGATAAAGGATTTATCCCCCCAGAAAATGGTAGGATAACCGAGAAGATGGCTAATTCATATATAGAGGCTTCAAAATTTCTTCTCGAATCTATAAAAAACCATGAAAAGTCAATAACTGAATTTGCTGAAAGATATAATCTATCTCAGGATCTTTCTGAGCTTGCAGATTCTTCTTTTAGAGAGAAACATAAAAACACCATAAAAGCCTGGGATGAGCTTGTTAAATCCTGGGAAAATATTGAAAAGGAAGCATATAAAAAAGTAGGTATATCAGAGGATGAATTTAACTGGATAGGTGGTGCCTTAACAGACCCAATCAATAAAGATATTCAAGATATGGTTGCAAAACAGTTAAGTTAATAGTAGTGTTGAAAGTTAGGCTAAAAAAGACTTGTCTTACCTGTCTGACAAAAGGCAAGATAAGAGGTCATAGAGGGAAGAAAGGTGAAGAGAGAAGAGAGATGAGTGATGAAAGTGTAGGGCAAGGCTTCCTGACTGCCGTCAGGCAAGTTAGCCTTGCGAAAAGAGAGAAGGAATATAGTATTTCTCACCCTTCGCTTTTCCCTCTTCGCTTTTCTCAAACTGCTATCTGTGGTTAGATTTTGCACACTAACATAAATTATAATAGGGGGTTATATGAAAAAGGTTCTGGCAATCCTGATGGTAATGACATTCCCTCTTTTTATTATTGCACAGAACATTCCATTAGAGGAAAATGATAAGAGTCCTTTCGTTAAAGTTGCAAAAAAGGTGATGCCAAGTGTTGTTAATATAAGTGGAGAGATCCAGGTTCCTGAATTTCAAGACCCATTCTATGAATTCTGGAAAAAATATTTCCCAGAGCTTCCAAGAGAACAGAAAGAAAAGAGTCTAGGTTCTGGTTTTATAATTACTGAGGACGGTTATATCCTTACTAACAATCATGTTGTTGAAGGAGCTGAAAACATAGTAGTCAAGACAAAAGATAAGACATACAGGAATGTTGAGGTCGTGGGAAAGGATAGGCTTACAGATCTAGCACTATTAAAAATTAATGAAAAGAGTCTACCATATTCAGAATTGGGTAATTCAGATGAGATGGATATAGCGGATTGGGTGATTGCAATAGGCAATCCTTTTGGACTTGAGCGTACTGTTACAGTTGGTGTTGTCTCTGCAAAACATAGAACTGGTATAAATCTCCCTGGTAGTGGTGGCTTCCAGGATTTTATTCAAACTGATGCAGCCATAAATCCAGGTAATTCAGGTGGCCCTCTTGTAAACATAAAAGGAGAGGTTATAGGAATAAATACAGCCATTCTTGGTCTTCCAGGAAACATTGGTATAGGATTTGCTATACCAAGTAATATAGCCAAAGATGTGATTAAGGATCTTATGACAAAAGGGGAGGTTGAAAGGGGATACCTTGGAATCTATTATCAAGAGGTTACTCGGGATATGGCTGAGGGTTTAGGCATTGAAGCAGCACAAGGAGTAATAGTTTCACAGGTTGTAAAAGATAGTCCTGCAGAGAAGGCCGGAATAAAAGAGGGGGATATTATTTTAGAGTTTAATGGAAGTGATGTTACTTTTTCTCAATTTCCTTTTATGGTCTCAAGAACAACTATAGGTAGTAAAATCAAGATAAAGGCTTTCCGCAATGGCGAAACGATTACATTGAATGTGCTGATAGCCAAACGTCCTGCTGAGGGAAAGTTAACAGAGCAAGAGAAAAAAGAAGAAATGTGGCTTGGTTTAGAGGTAGTTGATGTTACATCAGAACAGGCAAAGAATCACGGTATTGAAGAAAAGGAGGGTGTTCTGGTAATAAGTGTTCAATGTGAAGGTGTAGCATATGGATATATAGAAAAAGGGGATATAATCAAAAAGATTAATAATAAGTATATAATGGATATTAAGGATTATAATTTAATAAAACAAAAACTCAGAAACAGCGATAAACCAATTGTTTTTCTTATAAAAAAGGGAGATGTTTCTCGGTTTATCACGATTACACCATAGTTATTAAATTGTAATTTTTCATCAATAAAACAGGCATGGATGACCCCACTGAAGATACCATTACTCTCTATATAAGAGATATTCATATGATACCTACTCTTTCTGCTAAGGAAGAGAGGATACTAATCACCAGAGCACAAAACAATGAAAGAGAGGCTTTCGAACAGGTCATTCTATCAAATTTAAAATTCGTTGTCAAGGTTGCTTCTTTATACAGGGGTAGAGGACAGCCCTTTGCTGATATTATAAGTGAAGGTAATGTAGGTCTCATGGAGGCTTTACGTAGTTTCAAACTCAAACACAGGGTGCGTTTTCTAACATACGCCGTATTCTGGGTAAAACAGAAAATTCAGAAATCCCTTTCCGAACAGGCAAGACTTGTCAGGTACCCAATTAGTAAAATATCCGAGTCTTCAAGGGTAAAGAGAAAAGAATTTGAGATGTATAGAAGTAAGGGTTGTGAACCAAGCATAAAGGAGATTGCAGATGCACTTGATATGAATGAAAAGAGGGTTAGAATTGCTTTAGAATCAGCTGAGAAGGATTATTCACTTGATATGGAAATTTCAGGTCTTCAAAACGTAACACTTGGCAATACTATTGGAAAAAACGATAGGAATGCTACATCCATAGAAGTAAGGGACGTTCTCAGTCAGCTCTCAGATAAAAAAAGGAAAATCATTAATCTTTATTTTGGTTTAAAAGATGGTAGACCATGCACACTTGAAGAAATAGGGAAAGAGTTTAATATTTCTCGTGAACGTGTCAGGCAGTTAAAGGATGATGCAATAAAGGTCCTTAGAAAAAGCTGGGGAGTATATAGGTAAAAACATAAGATGAATATACATATAACAATAGTTCCGCATAGTCTTTCAAATATTAAGCATGTCAAGATTAATATAATTTTACTAATTCTTATTGCTATAATAATATTTCTACCTGTTTTTCTATATAAAGTATGTAATTTTAATAATGCAACAAACAAAGTTATCTCACTAGAAAGGGAAGTTGATTCCCTGGCTCCAGCACTGGAAAAGATGATCGAGGATTACAACTATGTAGAAAAAATGGTCGAAGAAAATGAACGCAAAGTAAAAAGTATTTTGAAGGTTAGTAATTTTAAGACAGATATTTTCTATAATGTAACTGGTTTAACACACCGAGAACCAGATAAATTACTTAAAGAAATTGGAAAGCAAAGAGTTTTACAGAATAGAATATTTTATGCATTAGAACCGGACACAGAAATTCTATTTTGCATACCATCAATAGCTCCTACCCAGGGAAAGGTTATAAGACACTTTGGATATACAGATGATCCATTCACAGGTGAAAAGAGATTTTGTCAGGGTATAGATATGCTTGCAGAAATAGGTGAAAAGGTCTATGCAACAGCAAATGGAACCGTGAGATTTGCTGGTTGGAAAAGACATGAGGGTTATACAGTAGAGATAGTTCACAAAATGGGAATCGTTAGTCGCTATTCTCATTTATCCATCATCAAGACAAAAAAAGGAAGAAGAGTTGAGAGAAGAGACGTAATAGGTCTTGTGGGAAAAACAGGTAAAACTGAAGGACCGAGATTACATTATGAGATATGGAAGGATAATAAGCCTACTAATCCATTAATTTATATTCTTGAAAGCATAGATGTTATATGATAGAACAAACCCTTTTTATAATAAAGCCTGACGCATATAAGGAGAAACTCGTTGGAAAAATTGTCACAAAAATTGAGGAAAGCGGATTCAAAATAATAAAGATGACCCTAAAAAAACTCACCAGAAAAGAAGCAGAAAATCTCTATTATGTTCACAGAGACAGAGATTTCTTTGAACCATTAGTTTTATTTATACTGGAGGCACCCATAATTGCATTAATTTTGGAGAGAGAAAACGCTATCGAGCACTTACGAGGAGTTATAGGAAAAACAAACCCAAAAGAGTCTGAACCAGGAACAATAAGGGCACTTTATGGTACAAATAAATCAAGAAATGCAGTTCATGCCAGCGATTCAAAAGAATCTTTTATAAGAGAGGTATCCGTTTTATTTCCTTCCTATTCTATAACTTAAGTATTATTGGATTTTCGTAAATATTTTCTTGTATTAGCTATGGTTCTCCCTATAATTATACTACTGCTTCTTAATCAAACATCTCAGGCAGAGCTATTACTAAAAAAGGGTGATATTGCAAAGTTGAAGGAGAATTGCAGTGGACTTGAAGATGAATCGTTCTTTTTGGGCGAGGTAAATTTTTTCGAAAAGGATTTCGAATCTGCTATTACTCAATACAGTAAATTGCCAGCATCTTCCAAATACACAAATGATGCACTATTGAGAACTTTAATTATCAAAGAGCTTGAGAATGAGTCACTTGAATTCTATGTGAATGCTGAACTCGAAATCGCAAGGGGGAATAATAAAAAGGCGACAGAATTTATAAGAGAGGGTATTGCAGTGGATTCGTCTACCTATAGCTATGCTGCAATATTGTTATCAATGGTATATGAAGCGAAAAATGATATAGCTTTAGCAATCCAAGTTCTATTGGATGCTGTAGACCTTAGACCAAATGATCTTTTTGCTCCTTATCTTCTGAAAAAGGCGTTTTTTTTATA
>JAGMCL010000125.1 GCA_023129165.1 Caldifarciminota bacterium
AGAAAGAAGGCGTTGTGGGCGAAGAAGATGCAATCTTTGCTCTGCTGCTTAAGTTCACAATGAGACTTGTAATCAATTCCGAACCCACTAGCAGCAACATTGTTCTAAGTGATGAATCTGGTGGTGGAAAGGATAATATAGTAAAGGCAATGGGTAAAGTACTTATCAAGAAAGATTGCTACATACATAGAAATGGATTATCACCACAAGTATTTACATACTGGCATTCTAATGAGAAAGACTGGACATGGACAGGTAAAGTACTGCATATAGAAGACCCTAAAGAAGACCTTATAAATTGCCAAGGTTTTAAAACTATGGCAAGCGGTCATCCATCAAAAGTTGTCGTAAAAGACCAGAAGGCTGTTGAGTATACATCAGCAGGTAAGCCAGTACTTATAGTTACATCCAGAGAAAGCCATATCGCTATGGAAGGTATACGAAGATGGGATGCAATACAAATGGATACATCAGATGAACTATCAAAAGCAATCGTGACATACATATGTAATAAGCAAATGGGTATTGGTATTGAAGAACCAGATAACGATATAAAAAGTGCATTGCAACATCTAGCACCAAGAAATGTAACCATACCATTCGCAGGTGAAATTAGCAACTGCTTTCCATATACAGTACAGGCAAGAACGCAGATACATAAATTTCTTGATTACATAAAAGCATCAACAGTGCTGCATCAGTATCAACGAAAAGTAAATGAAGACCACTATCTAATAGCTGAAATGCCTGATTTAATATTTGCATGGTTCGCTTATGAAAAGTTTGGCAATGAGTTCGGCATACCATTGAATAAAGATGAAGTTGACTTTATGACAATACTTATCGATGCTAAACGACCATTAAGAGTATCAGATATACTGCATAGGTTTTCACGTGGAAAGGACTGGATATATGGACACTTAGATAAATTGAAATCTGTATACCTTATACAAGAAGATGTAGAGTTCGATGAACCTACTCATAGAGAAGTATTAACACTGGTAGCTAATGAAAATTTGTACAAAATTGATAGAACTGGAAACAAAGCCGTGTCGCAAATACAAATCGGATTTTCAGGAATGGTTCAGAAACGACTTTCCTCCGAGAAAAAAGACGAAAAATCATCGTGTCTGTCGTTTTTGGGAAATGTAAGTATATTAGACATAGATAGAAAGGCAAATAACCTCTCACCCAAATTCAATGAATTTCTTTTACAATTAGAAGAATTGAAAGAAACGTATAGTACTACTACTAAACTAACTACTACTACTAAGGAGAAAGAAGAGCCTAAAGTCGTGTCGGAAAAATCTGCGATTACTACCAGAGACGACCAGAAACGATTAGACCTGCATGAAGAAGTTCTCGACCTGCATCATTTCATCGAGAATAATTATTCACTTGGCACGGCAACAACGAAGCAACTCCTGTACAACAACTTTTCTAAAGAGTTCATTGACGAAAATATCAAGAGAGGTTTGCTTGTGAAGAATGGAGATAGCTATGAAACGAAAGGTTGATGGAAAGTGGTACTGCCCGAAGTGCCAAGAGTTCAAAAAAAGTGTGATGTTGGGAATTTGTATGGATTGTGGAAGTATATGCAGATTCTTTAAATCAATGTCATATAGTAAACATAGTTTGGAGATGTTAAAAGAAACAATGAAGGTGTGGAAAAATGAAAATTGATGTATATAGTACAAATACCTGCCCACCATGTTTAGCCTTGAAGCAATGGTTATATATGATGAAAATTCCATATACGAACCACGATGTTTCTAATGATACAGTGGCAGCAACGTATCTTACAGTATGTTATGGAAATTCTGTGCCAGTGATAGAAATTGATGGTAAGGGAATTGTGGGATTTCAAAAAGAAAAAATAAAAGAAATGATTTTGGAGAGCATGAAAAATGACAGTACATAGAGTAGAAATGAGAAGTGCATTCATCACATTTGATGAATTAGCCCTGAGTATGCGAATGGTATGTGGAGAAGAGTATCTTATAGAAGGCAGGTGTGTCCGATGCGGAAAGGAAACCTTTCTTAAGCATTACAAAACCAAGCTTGGAGAAATGAGGCTGTGCAGAGAATGCGTGAATGAACTTACCCCAAAAACTAAATCTGCACATCTTAAATGGGAAGAGTGGGAACAGCAGATG
The DNA here is from genome assembly GCA_023129165.1 of Caldifarciminota bacterium. GTDB lineage: Bacteria > Hydrothermota > UBA3073 > UBA3073 > UBA3073 > JAGMCL01. Next base: position 2,157 of record JAGMCL010000125.1, read on the forward strand.
GAAGAAGTGCAAGATGCATTAGATGCTGTTAATATATTTGTGGGTGTAAATAAAAAGGTGATTATAAATGAACGAAGATAATTATGGCGTTTTCTGGGCAATGGAAGACTGGTGGCTATCTCATGATTATGATGAATATGTTGAATTGAGTGACCAAGCTACAAAAATGTTTGGTGAAAAGACACCACCTGAGTTTCTGAGATGGTTCATCCAGTTCACAAAACATGAACAGTGCCGTGAAGGCGAGTACAGAGAGGTAGATGCACGTTCAGAAGTAATAAAGCCGAAACCAAAAATACATAGCGGTGTATATATTTTGTACGATAAAAATGAGATGGTCTACATCGGTCAATCTAAACACATTGAATATAGAATAGCAGAGCATGCAGTGATAACAGATAAACACCACGGAAAAATTGAGTTCGATTCATATTCAATATTTAAAATAGATGGTTCAAAAGAAGATAGAGAGGCTGTGGAAGTTGTCCTTATTAAAATGTGCAAGCCTAAATATAACAAGGCAGTTAAAAAAGATGTGAAGATTAAGGTAATGGGAATCTGAACAGAAACGCCCATTTAAGGCACGTTTGCATTTGGCTGGCACTCTACCATCTATCTAACATTAGTTGTGCATAGCTTTGCGCTTTGCATTGATTATCAATGAATTTGTGCAATGCCAAGTAGTGCTAATTAATATTAACCGAAGAATCCAGATATTCACCGATATTAACCATTTTTTCTAAGCCTAAGTATCTACCCTTTTTTTTTATTAAACGGCTTTTATATAAATCATTAAATACTAATCACTTATATATAAGTCCTCAGATAATGTTACTATGTCATAATGACTAACTGTCACTATGTAATTATGTCATTATGTCGTAATGTCATAGTGGCATTATGTCATCTCTATATATTAAGCATTATATATATAGTACTATATAGGCATTATGATTTATGTAGTACGATTAAAATATTTTTATTAATGTAAAAATAT
>JAGMCL010000126.1 GCA_023129165.1 Caldifarciminota bacterium
GGCAATCTCATATGTGATATAATTCCGTAAAAAGCGATTGCTTCATTCATCAAGAAATACTACGGATTCGCAATGACCGAACACACCCGTATCACGTAACTTTGGGACAATGTCTAAAATTAAATAGGAAATCAACGATGTATGAAGTTCGGATAAAAGTCTTTGATTTTTTATATGTCATTTTGATTTTTAATATTTGATATTCCATCCGAGAATCTCGACAACGATAAACGAGAGGTATAAAGGATTCTAAAATATATAAAACATACAATACACTAATCATAAAGGAGGTGTGATTTTTATGCGCAGATTTATTAAAAAAACATCCAAAATGGTGGGACTTCCACCAGGAACTCTGGTCCATATAGGAGAGAAAAAGGTTGAAAAAATAAAAATTACAATAATCGACTATGATGAAACGCAATTTCAAGAGAAGGAGGCAAAGACAACTGAGGAATGTTTTCCTTTCAAAGACACACCAACTGTAACCTGGATAAACATAGATGGTCTTCATCAAGTAGAGATATTGGAAACGATTGGAAAACGCTTCGAATTACATCCTCTTTTACTCGAAGACATACTAAATACTGACCAGCGACCAAAAATGGAAGATTTTGGGGATTATGTATACATCACATTAAAGATGCTTTATTATGACAAATCTGAGGATGAAATTATAGTCGAGCAGGTAAGTATAATTCTCGGTAAAAACTTTGTTATCTCTCTCCAGGAGAGAGAAGGAGATGTCTTTAATACAATCAGAGAAAGAATTAAAAATGCGAAAGGAAGGATTAGAAAAATGGGAAGTGACTACCTCGCATACTCTTTATTAGATGCTACAATCGATAATTATTTTATAATTTTAGAAAAATTAGGAGAATATATTGAGAATACAGAAGAGGAGTTATTAAAAAAACCTACATCTGAGACATTAAAGGTAATCCATAAATTAAAAAGAAAAATGATATTTTTGCGTAAATCAGTCTGGCCCATAAGGGAAGTAATCAGTGGTCTAATTAGAGGAGAATCACAACTTATTAACGAGATCACAACTATATACCTCAGAGACCTGTATGACCACACAATACAGGTGATAGACACAGTAGAAACATTTAGAGATATGCTCTCGGGTATGCTTGATGTCTATTTATCGACTCTTAGTAACAGGATGAACGAAGTAATGAAGGTATTGACAATAATTGCTACCATTTTTATTCCTCTAACTTTCATAGCTGGCATTTATGGTATGAATTTCAGGTTTATGCCAGAACTCGAATGGAAAGGGGGATACTTTGCAGTCCTATCCTTGATGCTAATTATAGGTATTATAATGGTCATTAATTTCAAGAAAAAAAAATGGTTATAGGAGGTAAATTATGACAGGTTTATATTTTCTACTACCTACTTTGATTGCTATCTTTATTTCGTTCCTCGTGGTTAGAGCTGCATCAATCGCCTTAATGATGACAGGAATGGATGAGTATAAGGCAAGGTTTCAGGCGCTATCAGCCTTTACAGGAACAGGATTTACAACAAAAGAAGCAGAATTCATTGTCATCAATCCCTTAAGGCGAAGGATTATCAGCTGGCTCATGATACTTGGGAATGTAGGAATTGTTACAGTTATTGTAACTGCTACGTCGTCTCTTGTTGTCAGTGAAGGTTATAAGGTAACGTTTAACCTTTTGATTCTTTTTGTAGGAATATATATAATCTACAAGATTGCGACTCACAGCAAATTCATCAGGAGGTGGGAAACTTTTATTGAAAATAAACTTATAAAATCTCCAGCCTTTGAAGAAGGAATAACTGAGGATCTTCTTCATTTTATCGAAGGCTTCGGTCTCGTACGAGTAATTATAACTGAAGACTCTCCTCTTGTTGGTAATTCACTATCAGAATGTAAACTACCTGAGAAGGAGTTACTGGTTTTGGGCATAGAACGAGATAAAAATTGGATTCCCATCCCAAAAGCGAAAGAGACTATAATAAAAGGGGACAGAGTCGTGGTTTATGGACCTCTTAAGGTTTTAAAAACTATATTCAAAAGGAGATGATAAGATGAAAAAATTACTTACCATTCTTATAATAATTGTTATAGCAATAGGAGTTTCTGCTGTTTTATTACGATCATCCATCATTACTATGACATATATGTCTACCGAGTTAACACCTTTAGAAATAATTCAACTACCGCAACCACAGCTTAATAGCTCTACTTCAATAGAAAAAACCCTACTTGAAAGAAGGTCAATTAGAAAGTATAAAGACGAACCACTAACCCTTGCTGAAGTATCACAGCTCCTCTGGGCTGCTCAGGGAATTACCAACACATCAAGAAACTTCCGAACCGCACCATCTGCTGGTGCTCTTTATCCACTTGAAGTTTACATAATAGCTGGAAACGTAGATGAACTTTCAGATGGAATTTATAAATATAAGCCTAAAACTCATGAGCTCGAGAATATTAGTAAAGGCGATATAAGAAGTGAAATTTGGAATGCGGCACTCAATCAGTTCTGTGTTAAAAAAGGCTCGATTATTATTGTATTCTCTGCTGTCTATAACAGAACCACCAAGAAATATGGAGATAGAGGTATAAGATATGTACATATTGAGGTCGGACATGCAGCCCAAAATATCTATTTACAGGCGGTATCATTGGGTCTTGGAACAGTAGCTGTTGGAGCATTTAATGACTCTAAGCTTAAAGATATTATAGATATGCCCGAAGAAGAACATCCTTTATACTTAATGCCTGTTGGGAGGATATAAATGAAAACAGATGTCCTAATTATTTTTTTCATTTTTCAAAATCTTGCAGATAATTTAATAAGTACCATCTTTCGGTCAAATAGCCTATACAAAAGACTTTTTTCTTGACTTTTCCTCCCTTTTATGTTATAATCCATTTGCAGTTTAATATAACTCTCCATTGATTTTGTGTAACACTCATAAACACGAATTGAGGTTTAAATCTAATTAAACCACCTAAAAGTTATGCCATTTGTTTTCAACACCTTATACAATTTTGAACACGAATTTGAAGGAAAATGGATTCCCCGTGTCGATCTATATGAAGATGATATATCCTTTTACCTTATTATAGAACTTGCTGGGGTGGATAAGAAGGATTTGAAAATTTTTATAGAAGATGGGCAAGTTGTAAAGATTCGCGGAGAAAGGAAAAATGTTCTAAAAAGAGAAAAGAATACCAATCATTACAAGGTAGAGATAAGGTCAGGGAAATTTGCGAGAGATATTGAACTACCTCAAAAGATAGATGCAAATTATATTCGCTTAGAAAAATTCAATGGCATATTCAAGTTTATCTTAAATAAGGAGAGTCCTAAAAAAATAAAAATAACTAAAATTGAATAAAAATATGGTTGTGTTAATTTTATGAATAAACCACAGATTCACCCTGTTAAATAGTCACATGATTAAATATAAGTGATCATTCTTGGTTCTTTATTTAACAGGGGAACCTCAGAGTATACGAAGATATTTCAATAAATAAGATGCGTTACTCTGTGGACTCTAAAATAGGGACGGAAAGATTTGAGTATTTTCCCCTGGATTCTTCGAATAATTAGATTTTTCTCTTAAAAAAGCGGCGACACTATAAGACTAAGGGGATTACTATCTTCGTTTCTATTACATGATTTAGAAAAATATGGTGCTTAAGAGAGATCACAGAGAAGAAAAAAAATTTGTAATCTCTGCGTACTCTGTGGTTTATATTTAACATAACGAAAAATATGAATGGAGGATAAATGAAGGAGAAAATCCCTAAGATACTTTCCATACTTTCAGTCTCTGATACGATTGTTTTTCCTTATCTACTTGTACCTATAGAAAAGAGCGATGAGAAATCCAAAAAACTCATAGACGATTCTCTTTCTGGTGATAAAATCATAGGTTGTTTAGCAATAAAAAAGAACGGTAAACCTTACGACATAGGAACGGCGGCACTCATATTGAAATTTCTACGGATCCCAGATGGAAGTGTAAGAATACTCGTTCAAGGCTTAGATAGAATACGAGTAAAAAGTGTTATACAGGATAGACCATATCTGAAGGTCGAAGTGGAACAGCTAAAGGAGAAGGAGTTTAAAGACCTGGAGATAGAGGCTCTAATGAGAAATGTTTCCACTATGTTCCAACATATAATAAATCTTGCTCCATATCTACCAGACGAAGTAAATGTAATGCTGGATAACATTCAATCGGGCGGTAGGTTGGCTGATTTTATTATTGCTCAGTTGAATGTGAACATAGAAGAAAAACAGTTAATACTGGAGGCTTTGGATGTAAGAACAAGATTGAAGAAACTTCTGCCAATTTTAGACAAGGAACTATCCATACTCAAACTGGGTGAAAAGATACGCTCTGAGGTCAAAACAGAAATGGGAAAGAGTCAAAGAGAATATTACCTCCGAGAGCAACTTCGGGCTATACAGAAAGAACTTGGACAGAAGGATGAAAAAACAATAGAAATAGAGGAGTTAACACAAAAGATAAAGAAGGCAAAATTATCAAAAGAAGCGGAAAAAATAGCCTATCATGAACTTGACAGGCTCAAGATAATTCCTCCCCAGGCAGCAGAATATATCGTAGTACGGACTTATCTTGATTGGCTCGTATCCCTTCCATGGGCAAAACAGACTGTAGACCGTCTGGATATAGATAGGGCAAAAAATATCCTCGATGATGACCACTATAATCTTGAGGAAGTAAAGGAAAGAATCCTCGAGTACCTCTCAGTTAGAAAACTTAAATCTGACACAAAAGGTCCAATATTATGCTTCGTTGGTCCTCCAGGAGTTGGCAAAACATCTCTCGGAATGTCAATTGCAAGAGCACTTGGTCGTAAATTCGTTAGATTCTCACTTGGCGGCATAAGGGATGAAGCAGAGATAAGAGGACACAGAAGGACATATGTAGGCGCTTTACCTGGAAGAATTATACAAAGTATGAGAAGAGCAGGAACCAAAAACCCTGTGATTATGCTCGATGAAGTTGACAAGATAGGTATGGATTTTCGTGGAGACCCAGCATCAGCACTACTCGAAGTGCTTGATCCTGAACAAAATCATGAATTCATGGACCACTATCTGGATGTTGCCTTTGATCTATCAAGAGTTATGTTCATTACTACGGCAAATATTACAGATACAATACCTCCAGCACTTCTTGATAGAACAGAGATACTCAAACTTCCTGGGTACATAATGGAAGAGAAATTAGTAATTGCAAAACAATTTCTCATACCAAAACAGATAAAAGAAAACGGTCTTACGAGGAGATATATAAAGTTTGAGGATGAAACAATAAAGAAAATAGTAAGCGACTACACAAGAGAGGCTGGCGTAAGAAACCTTGAGAGACAAATTGCATCGTGCATAAGGAAGGTAGCAAAGCAAATTGCACGTGGAAAAAGAAAGAAATATATTATATCTACTGAAAATCTGAGTGACTTTCTTGGTCCTCCAAAATTTTACCAGGAACTTGCTGAGATGAAAGGTGAGATAGGAATTGCTACTGGACTTGCATGGACACCATCAGGTGGAGAAATAATATTTATTGAAACCATAAAGATGAAGGGTAAGAACGAGCTTATTATTACTGGACAGGTTGGTGATATAATGCAAGAAAGTGCAAAGGCAGCCCTTTCCTATGTTAGATCGCGTGCCAAGAATTTTAATATAAATGAGAAAAGTTTTAACGGTTATGATATTCACATTCATGTTCCCGAGGGTTCGATACCCAAAGACGGTCCATCAGCAGGGACTGCCATAACCACAGCCCTTGTCTCACTTTTTTCAGATAAACCCATTAATCCTAAAATTGCCATGACTGGAGAAATAACCCTGAGGGGAAAAGTACTACCTGTTGGGGGAATTAAAGAGAAGGTTCTGGCAGCAAAAAGAGCTGGAATTGAAAAGATAATCCTTCCAAAATGGAATGAAAAGGACTTGAAGAAAATACCGGAAAGAGAAAGAGCTGGCCTTCAGTTCAAGTTCATAAAAAATATTGACGAGGTAATCAAAGAGGCACTTTTAGATAGCAATAGCAATTAGTATACCGAAAGAGTAGTATATCAGGGAATCAGGAGATCGGAATATCAGGTTATCAGGAGATCAGGGTAACAGGTTATCAGGTAAGAGGATATAATAGCTAAAAAATTATGTTCACATCCGAACAGGAAAAGATAAGGATAGAAAAACTACTCAAGATAAAAGAAAAGGGTATTAACCCCTACCCCAAAAGGTTTGATAGAACTCATACTGTTCGAGAAATACAGGAGGAATTTGCTGAGGGTATGCACGTCACAACAGCGGGTCGACTGATAGCTCTAAGGGATCATGGCAAATCTGCATTTGCCAACATTATAGATGATTCTAATAAAATACAGCTCTACTTTAAGAAAGATATACTCAATGAAAAATACTCTATGCTGGAACTATTAGATTTAGGTGATTTTATAGGTATCCAGGGAACAACATTTATTACAAAAACAGGAGAGCTGACTATAGTTGTTGAAGATATTATCTTGCTATCAAAGTCAATCGCTCCCTTACCTGAAAAATGGCATGGCTTACAGGATAAAGAACTGAGATATCGCCAGAGACATATAGATTTCATCGTAAATCCTGAGGCAAAGAGAGCAATCAAGATCAGGTCAAAAATAGTATCCCAAATAAGAAGATTTCTTGATGATAAGGGTTTCCTTGAGATCGAGACACCAATATTACAGCCATTATATGGTGGGGCATTCGCTGAACCATTTAAAACATACTATCGTGCTCTTGATAGAGATTTCTTCTTGAGGATATCAGATGAGTTATACCTGAAAAGGCTTATTTGTGGTGGACTCAATAAGGTTTATGAGATCAGTAAGGATTTTAGAAATGAAGGACAGGATAGACTTCACAATCCAGAGTTCACTCAACTCGAACTATATGAAGCTTATAAAGACTATACAGATATGAAAACTCTTGTAGAGGAATTATTTTCAAACCTTGCCAAGAATCTTTTTGGAACTAACAAGATACCCTATCAGGGTCTGGACATTGATCTTACTCCGCCATGGAAAACACTGACATACTTTGATGCAATTAAAGAATATACAGGTCACGACCTTTATAATGCAGACTATGAATATTTAAAAAAGACTGCTCAGTCATTAGAAATAGACATAGATGAATCTCCATTGGTGATGGGTTCAAAAAAGAATCTTGAACAAGCTTATATCAGAGATAAGTTAATAGACAAGATATTTGGTGATAGGGTAATGCCAAAAATAGAACAACCAACTTTCATAATAGACTACCCAAAATCCATCTCCCCCCTTGCAAAAGAGAAGAACGATAACCCAGACCTTGTCGAGAGGTTTGAGCCTGCGATTGCAGGTATAGAAATCGGTAATGCATTTTCCGAACTCAATGATCCACTTGAACAGGAAAAAAGATTCAAAGAGCAAATGTCAATGCGAGAAGGCGGTGACAAGGAAGCACAGATCCTTGATGAGGATTTCCTGAAGGCTATTGCTGTAGGTATGCCACCAACAGGAGGACTTGGCTTGGGGATTGATAGAATATGCATGATCTTTACCAATTCAAAATCTATTAAAGATGTAATATCCTTTCCTCAGATGAGATGGTAAGAATTTATTACCATCATCTCTCTTATGCGTAATTTTGTATTTATTATCATAGCAATAATCTTCTGTTTGCTTCAGAGCACGGTAATACAGTTCATATCTATTGGTCGGGCAGTACCCAATCTGATTCTTATACTCATATGCTACATAGGACTATTTTATGGAAGAAGTGCTATGTGGTATGGTTTTGGAATGGGTCTCTTCGTTGACCTTTATTCTATAAAAGGCTTTGGATATAATGTACTCCTAAATACCATTATTGGTTGGCTGCTTGGATTTCTGGGAATCTTTCTCTATAGGAAAAAACCTCTGGCTCAGGCTGTTATAATCTTCCTAACAGTCTGTATACACGATCTTATAATAGCCATACCAAAGGGTCAGTTCTCCTTTTACACATTTTATGCAAGAATACTTCCCTCAAGTCTTTATACTACCGTTGTCGGGGTTGTCCTATTTTTTCTCTTCCAAAAGATAGATAGAAGAGGTGAGTAAATGCACAAACTCAATTTGAGGCTCGTAAAAAGGATGCTCCGCATTTTTCTCATCCTCTCAATAGTATCAATCACTATTCTTATGATCTTCACTGTTACCGAAGATACTCTCCCCTCTCTAAAAAAATTAAATCCCTTCTACATTCTTCTTGCCCTATTTACGGTTCTTATTTATATCTGGCTTGAAACCCTCTGGCTTAGAATTCTTATCTGGTGTGTGTCTGGATGGATGAGATTATCAGGTGCACTGGAATTTATACTTGGTGGTTCTTTCCTCACATTAGTTCCATTCGGTGTAGCTGGTGTTCCCCTCCAGATGTACATCTTGCATAAGGAGAAAAATCTATCAATCGGAAAATCAGGTAGTGTTATGCTTGTAAGGAGCATACTCCTCACGCTTATATTACCCTTAGCTATCCCTGTTATCTATATATACTACAGTGCTATTCTTAAACAGGGATTTGTTTTAAATATTTCAAGATACCTTCTTATAGCAGTAGGAGCAGCCGTATTGATACTTATATTAGCTTCATTAAATACAGATAGAACAAGAGCTTTTTTATTGAGATTTACAAAAACAGAGAAGGCAAGAGGTATTATCCTAAAAACTGTAAAAGAAATATCAGATATGAAATCCACACTGAGAGAAATTTTTATACTTGGAAAATGGAAACTTCCACTAGCTTTCCTTGTAGCATGTGTATCAAGATTATGTTTCTTCTTCCTCCCATACCCGATATTAAAAGGATTAGGGCTATCTCCCCCAATAGGACAAACTATGATAACCCAGGTACTTCTAACCTATCTACTCCTATTCGCTCCTACTCCAGGAGCAAGTGGAATAGCAGAGGGTGGTGCTTTCCTACTTTTTAAACCTCTCTGTCCTGAACATCTACTTGGCATATTTATTGTATTGTGGAGGTTCTTTTCATACTATCTATCAGTAATACTTGGTGGCTTTCTACTCATAAGGATGGTCTCAAGAGAGGGATTGTCAATGAAAGAAACAAACAATCAACCGCGAATCGACGCGAAAAAATGCAAATTATAGGATTAAAAAAAATTATGATATATGAAAATTTATTTCATCACAGTTAAGCTCTTTGGAGTGAATGGATAGATCTCTCTGTCATTGCGAGTCCTGATGATAATCGGAACATGGCAATCTCTTTTTAAAATATCATTGATCTGTATCTATCAAAAAGGGATTGCTTCGCCTGCCTGACGGTAGGCAGGTCGTCCGTCAATCGACGGACTCCTCGCAATGACAGAAAGAGTGCTGTCATTGCGAACGAACGAAGAGAGTGTGGCAATCTCATTCCTGATAACATAATCTTTCTTTAGTTTTAATTGTCTTGCAATTAAAAAGGTAATTAGCAAGAGTTAGCATTCATTAACGGTTAAATGTTATTTTTGAAAGGTAGTGTCAAATAGAATATGAAAGAATATAAAAGTGAAAATGTAGGGGTTCGATTTATCGAACCCATAAGGCAAAGTGAAAATGTAGGGGGAGGCAAGCAAAAAATTGATAATTACTTTAAAAACTATAGTTTACGAAAAATTAGTTGCGAGATTTTTGACAATATCTTTCGAAATAAAAGGAGGGTCCTATGATTACCATAGTCATCGGCACACACTTTGGTGATGAGGGAAAGGGCAAAATTGTTGATTATCTCGCCAGAGAATGCCATATGGTAGTTCGATACAATGGAGGAAACAATGCTGGTCATACAATAATAACACCACAGGGCAAGCTAGTTCTTCACCTGATTCCAGCGGGTATTTTCAACCCTGAGTGTATATGTATCATAGGTCCTGGTGTGGTCATTAGACCTGGAAGTTTATATGCAGAAATTGATGCATTGAATAAGATTGGCATAAACCTGAGGGGGAGATTTTTTATCAGTTCAAGAGCCCATCTTGTTATGCCATGGCATCTTGCACTCGATGAGCTATTAGATAGTAAAAGGGGGATTGGAACGACCAGGAGAGGTATTGGACCCACATATTCCGATAAAATAGAGAGAATTGGAATAAGAGTCGGGGATATACTCTTACCAGGCTTCAAAGAGAGAGTACAGAAGATGTTTCAGGAAAAAAGCAAGTTTTTAAAAAGAGAGTATAACTACTTAATAACTGACGAGTTAGATGAATGGCTGTCTGCAGGAGAAAAGATAGGTGGGTATATAACTGACACAGAGCCAATCATCTGGAAATCAGTTGAATCTGATAATAACATACTTCTTGAGGGCGCACAGGGTACAATGCTCGATATTGACTATGGTTCATATCCATTTGTAACATCATCTTCTACGACTGCATCTGGTGCCTGTCTGGGCTCAGGCATTCCTCCTATGAAAATAGATAGGGTAATAGGTGTGGTAAAGGCATACACAACGAGAGTTGGATCGGGTCCATTTCCCACAGAGATAAAAGGCGAATTAGGAGAGATAATTCGAAAAAAGGGTGGTGAATATGGAGCAACAACAAACAGACCCAGGAGATGTGGCTGGTTAGATGGAGTTATACTTGGCTATGCAGTTAAACTCTCAGGAATAACTTCATTAGCACTAACAAAATTGGATGTGCTATCGGAATTTAAAGAGATAAAAATATGTGTAAATTATAGGATAAATGATAAAACTTATGAATATTTACCATTTTATATTGAGAAGGCACAACCTGTTTATGAGACACTCCCTGGTTGGGATATGATAGAAAATACACTATCTGAAAATGCTTATAAATATATAACACTTATGGAAAAAATCTCTGGCACGAAGGTGGGAATTGTGTCCACAGGACCCGAAAGAGACGCCACGATAGAGATATAGAATATAAAATGCAAAATTAGTAATTATCGATTTTGAGTTACTACTTCTATAAAAGTATAAATGGCTTTATTGGATAAATAGTCGCCGAGACACAAGGAAGAGTGAACTTTGTACTTTCGTGTCTTTGTATAAATTTTTTTCGATTCGGTCGCGATAGGTAGGAGCAACCTCCTGGTTGCGACAGGTGGGAGCGACCTCCCGGTCGCGAGAAGGGGTAAGATAATAGATTGTGGATTTTAGATTACGGACATTCACCCCGAACACGAATCACGAATTACCGACTTTGTGATGAAATTTCGCTTGACAGAAGGAATTTTTTATTGTATAATTCAAGTGCTTATAATCCAACCTATATCAAAAAACTTAAGGAGATAAAGGGACACCGATGGAATCCAGAACAAAAATGTTGGGTGTTTCCTCATGCTGATAATGTAATAAAAAGGCTCCTTGATATTTTTAAGGGTGAAGCTATTTGGGTAGAACCATCCTTAAAACAAGTAGGGCAAACCTTTCCGCAGGATGCTGTGCATAAGTTTGTAAAAGAATCTCTATTTGAGGATTTACGAATAGAGATGGTATCAAGGAAATACAGCCCAAAGACAATCAAAGCCTATATTCACTACAACAAAGATTTCCTTAAACTTACTGGCAAGGGGACCGATAATATCAGAGAAGAAGATATCAAAGATTATCTTTTTCAATTAGTGGAGGAGAAAGGAGTTGCTACATCAACTCTAAATTCTGCCATCAATGCTTTTAAGTTTTACTATGGAACTATTCTTAAAAAGAAATTTCCCTACGAAATCAAGAGACCAAGAAAGAATGTTGATAACATCAAGCATAAAGCAATCCTAATGTTGGTCTATTCTGCTGGTTTACGAGTAAGTGAGGTAGTAAACCCCGCACCATCTCGGTGCGGGGTGAAACTCAAGTCAAAAGACATTGATTCGGAGATAAAATTGGTTTTCGTCAAAGGAGCTAAAGGAAGAAAGGATAGACATTCAATACTCTCAAATGTTGCACTAGATACATTGAGGCAATATTATAAGGAATACAAACCAAAGAAATGGTTATTTGAGGGTGAGATTAAAGAAAGACACATCACGATAAGAACTGCTCAAAGGATATTTGAAAATGCTTGTGGTAAAGCAAATATCAAGAAAGAAGTAGGAATCCACAGTCTCAGGCACAGTTTTGCTACGCATTTTTTGGAGAGCGGGGTAGATTTGAGGTTTATCCAAGAACTCTTGGGACATAAAAGCAGTAAAACAACGGAAATTTATACCCATGTGAGTAATAAGTTCTTGGGTAGTATAACAAGCCCTTTAGATAACTTGAAAGAGGATGTGATATTGAAAGATAACTATCATTCATAAGTGGTATATACCTACCTACCGCAGGCAGGCGACACTATGTCACATATACCGCCAAATCGGAAGTATATACGACACCATGTCGTATATAAACAAGTTGTGCGAAATTCACTCCGCCCCGCCTTAAAAAGAAACATCATTAACCAATGATAATTATAGTGATAATATGGCCAAAGAATCTGATATCTTAAAAATAGTAAAAGAGGATATATTAGAAGTAGTAGGCAGGAAGAATAAAAGGACTCCACTAAAATTTATGAAACTAGAAGTTACTGTTTCTCATTCTTTTGTGTCTAAAGCAATAAAGGAACTTGAAGAAGAAGGTTTGGTTAAGGTTTCTTCAGAAAAGAGACCTTGGAAAGAGTATATACAACTGACAAAAGAAGGACAAGTCAGAGCAAATGTTATTATCAAAAAGCATTCTGTTCTCGAAAAATATTTTAAGGAAAGAAGAAGCGAAGATGAAGCAATCAAGGCAACTAATATTCTAGAGCATTATATTTCTACAGAAGTTATTGATACTATCAAAAAACTATCTACTTTCAAAAAGAAAGGTATTCCTTTAACAGAATTCAAACAAGAAGAAGGTTTGATTGCA
>JAGMCL010000127.1 GCA_023129165.1 Caldifarciminota bacterium
ACTTCGGAAGTGATTCATGGGTGACTGAATCAGGTTGGTATGTGGATGATGTACAGGTAGGTTATGTGGATTCTACAGGTATTCATGATGTGGGAGTATTGTCGCTTTTACTTCCTGACACTGTATATGAGGATTCAGCCTACATTCCGGGTGCGAGTATATACAATTATGGTGTTGCAGAGATACCATTTCCTGTGGTATGTCATATAGGAGATTATATTGACACAGTATTTACAGAAGTGCAGCCCGGTGTAAAGCTTGATGTGGAGTTCAGGGAGTGGATTCCAGATGTACGTGATACCACACTAACAGCAATAGTAGAAACGAGACTCAGAGGAGACTGGGCTCCATCTAATAATATTATTGAAAAAGATGTCTATGTGTATCAGGTTCAGGGAACAGGTTTTGATGAGAGTATTCCAAAGGTATATGCACTGTATCAGGGAAGGCCCAATCCATTTGGAGATATTGCTACTATAAGGTATGCGATACCCAAGAAGGGTGAGGTATCACTTGATATATATAATATACTTGGTCAGAGTGTTATCCAGTTGGTTTCAGGAGTTAAGGAACCTGGATACTATGATGTGAGATGGGATGGTAGAGACTCAAGGGGTAAGAAGGTATCAGGTGGAATATATTTTGTGAAATTCTCATCAGGAGACTTCTACTCGATAAAGAAGATAGTAAAGGTGAGATAGGATATATAGAATGTTTAATGTTAAATGTTAAATGTGAAATGTATTGGTAGGAGCCCCGCCTTTGGCGGGGCGAGACGTAGTTTAATGTTAGATGGGATAAGAGTTGATTAGTTGAATAGTTAATTAGTTGATTAGGTTAAATGAACTCAATAAACCCAACAAACTCAATGAACTCAACAAACCCAACAAACTCAATGGTTATTACATTCATAGGCACTGGTTGTGGAGTTCCTTCAAAACAGAGAAGTTCTCCATCAATTTTACTTTCTCTTGACCAGGAAAATTTACTCTTTGATTCGGGACCTGGTTCACTTCGAGAGCTCCTTAAAGCAGGCTACACATATAATGATATAGATTATATCTTCTATACACATTTTCATGTCGACCATATATCCGACCTTGCTCCCTTCATCTTTGCATCGAAATATCCACTTGCACCTCGAACAAGAAATATCAGTATAGTAGGACCTTCAGGTATTGAAGATTTCTGGAAAGGTCTCCTTTTACTATATGGAGAACAAATAATTCCTGAGCATTATAGTGTTAATGTCATGAACATCACAAGGTTTAAATCAGAGGGATGGAGATTGAAAACTGCAAAGCTTCCTCATGCAGAGGAATCCATTGGATACAGAATAGAAAAGAATGGAAAGGTCTTTGTTTATTCTGGTGACACTGAATATTCAGAAGAACTTATAGAATTAGGAAAGAACGCAAATGCTCTCATCCTGGAATGTTCGTTTCCAAGAGAGGTGAAGGGACACCTGTACCCTGAAATTGCAGCCAAAATTGCCCAGGAATGTAAGGTAAAACACCTTATATTGACCCATTTATATCCAGTTATGGACAAGAATGAAATTACCAGTATAGTAAGTAAGAAATTCAATGGAAGATTTATGGTAGCCCGGGATGGAATGCGGATTGAGATAGGGTAATATCCTTATATTAGTAACCAGTTATCAGTCATCAGTATAAAAGAGCATATCAGGATAACAGTGTATCAGTAGGTAGAATATCAGCACATCAGAGTATCAGACATAAAGCAGTTGTTAGTAACCAGTTATCAGTCATCAGTATAAAAGAGCATATCAGGATAACAGTGTATCAGTAGGTAGAATATCAGCACATCAGAGTATCAAACATAAAGCAGTTATTAGTAACCAGTAATCGGTTAGCGATAACATATAATGCAGGTTGTATCATTGGTTAGGTAGTTAAAAATCTGTTCACCGATTACTGAATACTGATCACTTATCTTTAATAACAGCAACTGCGACTGCAAAAGTTTCTGTATGACTGATGGAAATCATTATTTTGTTCTCCAATTTATTTCCTACTTTTACATATGGTTTTTCCTCTCCTAAGATTTCTATTCTCTTCCATGGAATATAGTGACCAAAAGCCTTTATGACTGCCTCCTTTGCAGCGAATCTTCCTGCAAGGAATGAAGTCCTCTTTTTGTGCTTATGGTATAGCTCTATCTCTCCTGGGCCAAAGACCCTCGATAAGAACCTATCTCCATACCTGTCCATAATATTTGATATTCTTCCTATCTCAACTATATCAATACCTATCATAAGGAGAAAGTAAAAAGTCAAAAGGCAAATGGTAAAAAGTAAAAAGTATATCTTTTACCCTATGAAATACAAACTTGTGAGCTATTTAATCGGGGTAAATCAAAATTTCTTCTATCGCCACCAAGTCCGTTAGCTAACGGAAAGACACAAAGGCACAAAGTTTTTTTATTTACTGATTACTGATAACCGATGACTTTCGCTCTTCCCTCTTCCATTATCGCGACTAGGAAGTCGCTCCTACATATTTTCGTCCGTCAAACGACGGACTCCTACCACACTTATCATTTAACCTAATCAACCAATTAACTCTTCAACTAATCAACTCTTATCTCATTTCACATACTTTACTAATTTTTTTAAATAATCCGATAAATCCGTTTAATCTGCTGAATAAATATAA
>JAGMCL010000128.1 GCA_023129165.1 Caldifarciminota bacterium
CGATACAGTTGGAGAGTTTTGGTGTAACTACCTTGAAACCTCTGGGAACTTCAGAAAACCCAATAGTCAGGATCGTTATCACCTTTATCCCAATCGGAACTGCTTCTTATCAACATCAAGTAGGCATTTGCTATCCTCAACATCAGTTATTAGCAGATAACCCAAAGTTCCAAACTTTTACGATTTCTGTGGGACCCTTTGCAGTCCGTCCTGAGGAGGTTACTTTTTATCTTTACGTTAAAGATACAGGATGTACTTATCTTTCTACGGATCCTTCCCACTGTATAGTGGAATCCGTAGGATATAATGTTAAGCGTTATACATGGGAAGATCGAGAGGAAGGTATAGAGGCATGGGATACAATGGATATCTCCTTTACAGTAACATTTATAGGAGCTGAAACTCCGTAGGTGTAATTACACTAATGAGGTAAACTATGTGGTTGGTAGCTGTTTCTATCTCTTTATCAATTTTATATCTTTTCAGTTCAGGGGCAAGAAAGGTCACCGAGATAGAGAAGAAATTCTCACAAGGTATAACCTATTATAATGAGAAAGAAGATACATTAGCACTTAAGAATTTTCTTGTAGTCATTGAGACTTTGCCAAGTCTACCGCTTGCAAAGAAATTGCTCGCTACATCCAGTTTGTTTAATGCTGGGTGCTGTGAGTATCGTCTTAAGGAATACGATGGTGCAATCGAGCACTTTAAGAGGTTGACTAAAGAATTTCCTGACGGTGAAAAATCTCAAGATGCTCTATTCTATATTGGCGATCTTTATCTCAATAAGGAGGATTATGATAAGGCTATAACATCATATCGAGCATATATTGAATCAGAACCGGAGAATATCGACCCCATAATCGATGCTAAGCTTCAGATAGTCCTTTGTCACGGTAGGAAGAAAGACCCTGAGGAGGTACTTAAACTCTTAGAATCACTGGAGGCTGAGTATCCCGGTCAATTACTATTGAAGCAGAAATGCGATCATTTGCGCTTTCTTACATATAAGCTTTCCGAGCAGGTAGAGGATGCAGTTGAATTGGTTGAGAGGATAATTAAACAGGCAGATAACCCATGGGCTAATGATGTTTGTTTTCGAGTCGGCAATTTACTTTTTGAGAAGGAGCAGTATCCCAGAGCAATAGATTTTTATCAAAAGATCGTGCCAAAAGCCGATGAGGTTGAGCAAATAGAAGCACTCGAGGAGAAAGTAAAAGAGAAGAAGGTATACGAATCAGATTTCACGGCGGTGGGATATAAACGCTGGGAGGAGTCTACGCTTGATTACCTGGCTAAGGGTATTAAAGATAATCCCGACCTCGTTCCTCATGCACTTTATCAAATTGGAAAATGCCATTTCTTGTTAGGGGACAACAAGGCAGCAAATGAGATATATTCAAAAATACTTGAGGAATACACCAAGGAAGAGGATTTAATCGAAAGAACAAGAGTAGAAATGGGTCTCTGCTATCTGAAGGATGGTAATACAGAGGCATTTGAGCAAAGCACCTCCAAAATTGAGTCTGAGGAGGTTAGGTATATTCTTCTGCATGAGCTACATAAGGAAAAGCTATACAAGGTGTTAATCAAGGAATATGAGAAGGGTACTTTTTCATTTGAAGAGGAGGAGAACAAAAGTTCGGGCTTATATTTAGTTGCAGATGCACATTACGAGATTGGTAATTTCTCTGCTGCTTTAAAGTTATTTGGTGAAGTTGCGGAGAAATACCCGGAGAGTGAACAGGGGAAACCGGCAAAGTTTAGAGTTGGTCAGAGTTTGATCAAGCTCGAACAATATCAGCAAGCACTCCCAGTATGGGTTGAACTGTTAGAAACCTATACCAAACGAAAGCCTGATATAATATATATGTTAGCTTACACATATTTATGCCTCAAGAAATACGATATGACGTTAGATTACTCAAACACATTTTTGGAGGAATACCCTGAAAATGAATTAGTGCCCGAGACTAAGCTCTGTAGGGGTTCAGCGTTAATGGGACAAAAAAATTACACCAAGGCTATGACGGATTTCAAGGAATTGATTGAGAAATATCCCTCCCATCAACTTGTTCCTGCTGCCTATGCCAATATTGGAAGAGTTTATTATTATCAAGGCAAGTTTCCAGAGATGGTAACTATCTTCCTTAAGTTAGAGAAAGAATACCCAGAAGATAAAGAGATACAGGCAGAGGCAAGGTATTGGCTTGGCTTAAGTGATGAACGTGAAGGTAGATTTATGAGTGCTATAGCTAAGTATCGTGAAATTGCAGACTTATACCCTGAAAGTGAATGGTTGAAAGAAGCACAAATAAGAATTGGCTACTGTTACGTTCAACAGAGAAAATATGAATTAGCTATAAAGGCTTATTTGATAGCCATAGACGAATGGGGAGAGGATAAAGATTATCTACTGCGGGTGTTAGATGACCTAAATGTGATGTTTTGGAGAACAGCTGATTACGAAAGAGCTATAGGATTGTATAAAGAGTTAATTGAAAAACATAGTAATATGAGTAATTATCTATCCTTAAAATCAGCTGGAATTTATTATTACTTAGGTAACGATCTGGAAGCTGCGAACATTTATAGAAAACTTTTAACCATATTACCTAAGAATATTTTCACACCTCAGGATCGGTATATGATTGGAGAAGTATTTCTCAAATCAGGATATTATCGCGAGGCATTGGATAATTATTTAACATTTATCTCTGAAGTCCCTCCCCCACCGCAAGCCTTTATTGAGGAAGGAATACGAGGAATAGTATATTGTTATTTTAAATTAGGAGACCCTTCAGTAGGTAAAAGGTTAAAAGAATCGATAGAAAAATATCCCTATACAGAAAAACTGTCAGAGGTTAATTTAGCCATGGGTGAAATGAATAGCCAAGAAGGGAAATATAAACAGGCAATCTCATTTTACGAGGAAGCAATAAAGAATCTTACAGATGACGAGCTTACTGCCCTGGCACTACTTGGGCTTGGAGAATGTTATCGTCAGTTAAGCAACTATAAAGAAGCAGTTTTATGCTATAAACGTGTAGAACTCATTTACGGATATTATACTGATTTGGCAAAGAAGGCAAAGATAGGATTTGAAGAATGTAATAAACATATAGAAAAGCAAGAGGGAGGTGAAGGATGAGAAAGGTGTTCAATTTTGTACTTCTTATGGTGTTGTGTGTTATTAGTAAACCCACTATTGTGGGTGCTCAAGAGGTAGCGGAGGAGGAAGGAATGACATTCATACAGCTACTCCTTTCCGGGGGTCCAGTTATGTATCCTCTTTTTCTCTGCTCAGTAGTCGCAATAGCTCTGATAATTTATTTTCTATTTAGCCTTCGAGAAACGAGAATGCTTTCTTCTCCACTTATTTCGGATGTTAAATCGGCCCTATCTGAGGGAGATATAAATGAAGCAATAACCAGTTGCAAGAATAGCAAGAGCGAGATAGCTTCTATTTTTTTGGATGGTTTAGAAGCAAATGACCAACCAATGGAAAAAATTCGTGAAATAATGGAGCGCAAAGGGTCTCGTACCCTTGGGAATATAAGAAGGAGTATAGAATATCTCAATATAATTGGAGTTATTGCTCCAATGTTAGGACTTTTAGGTACGGTAATGGGTATGATCGTCTCCTTTAATGTTATTGCTTTTAAGGCTGGATTGGGTAATCCCAAATTATTGGCAGGTGGCATTTCACAGGCACTCGTAACCACTGCAACCGGGCTGCCGATAGGAATTTTAGCCATGTCTTTTTATATTCATTTCAGAGAAAGGTTGGGAGGGATTTCTGACCTCACTGCAGATACTGCAGAAAAGTTTATTGATTTACTGGAGACTACCAAGAATAAAAAGAAAGATTTCTGACATTGTTTTATACAATATTTAATGGGATTAGGATATGAAATTTGGTGAGACACCACGAAGAGATATAGGATTACAGGTAGCACCAATCGCTGATATTGTATTTCTGCTTTTAATATTCTTTATGCTGGTTACAACTGTAAAGCAGTCTGCAGAATATGTGCAAGATCTGCCAAGAGCTACAGAAGGTAAAGAGATACTTGGAAGAGCTGGTGAGGTAACTGTCAATATAGCTCAGGATGGTGAAATTATTATTGGCAAAACAATCCATCAGATAACAACTCTACAGGGATATTTAGAGAGCTTGGGAGAGCCATCCCTACTGTATGTTTACCTTCGTGGAGATAAGGAAGTTGAATGGGATAGGATAAGGGATGTAATAAAGGCCTGTGCTGAGATAGGCATTGCGAATATATCTTTTGGTGTATATCAGAAAGAGAAGGAGGTGGCTTCTAAATGAAATTCGCTTCACAAGAAAAAGAACCAATTGGACTACAAATGGGTCCTCTTATCGATGTAGTATTTTTACTTTTAATATTTTTTCTACTTGCTACTGTCTTTAAAATAGAGAGACAACTAATCAGTCCCTTACCCGGAGTATCCACCAAGGAAGTACCCAAAGAAATACCCAAACAAATTACTATTAATATTACTACTAATGGCATAGTATTGATTCATAAAAAAGAATATGGTTTACCTTCTTCTGAAGAACTACCTGAATTAAGAGCAATGTTAACGGAATTCACACAATTTTTCAAAGATCCCGTGGTAATCATAATACCTGAGAAGGGAGTAAAGTATAATAGGGTAATCAATGTGTTAGATGTCTGTGCAGCTGCAGATATTTCTAAGATTTCATTCGCTGCAGTTGCTGCCGAATCTAAGTAAATCCTCGTTATATAAGCTTATTCTTGTTTCAGTCTTGCTTGAGGGTATGCGAATTATAAAAAATCAGAAATACAATTTAAGAAGACCCGGCTTTCTGTAACCGGGTTCTTTATAAAAAGGAGACATTATTAGCCAGAAGGATATTATCCTTCTATAGTGGGATTATTTATGGACAAGAAAGATTGTTAAATATTACTAAAAACAGGAGGTGAAAAATGTTACAAAGAAAAGTCGTTATTTGGTTGATTGGAATAGTATGCCTGCTTGGAACAAACCCAGCAGTGGCAAGGTATAATGAAAGCCATATGCTTGCGAAATTAGTAAAGGAGGGTAAACTACCCCCTGTAGAGGAGAGACTTCCTGAAGAACCTAGAGTGATAGAACCATTGGAAGAAATTGGTCAGTATGGAGGAATATTAAATGTGGCAGATCTAGACCCCTATAATGCTATAGATGCAAGGTCACTGCGACGTCATGGCCTATTTAGGTTCTCTGAGGATTGCACAGAAATAATACCTGATATAGCAAAAGGATTCGAAATTTCAGAGGATAAAAAAACTCTCACAATATACTTACGCAAGGGGCTGAAATGGTCAGATGGTGTTCCTTTTACTGTTGATGATATTCTTTTCTGGTGGCAAGATATAGTGCTGAACAAGGAACTTACACCAATTATCGGAAGATTATGGAAACCAGGTGGTGAGTTAGCAAGATTTGAAAAGGTAAATAATTATACCTTACGAATACACTTTGCTGAACCATATCCTGTGGTAACACAACTTGGTCATAGCTTTGGTTCTGGGCAGGGCGGTTTGTATGATCCAAAACATTATTTGAAAAAATATCATATAAAGTATAACCCAAAAGCAAATGAGATTGCAAAAAAGGAAGGCTACGAGTATTGGTGGGAATTATTTAAGGTGGTCAGAAATCCCGGCTATAACCAATGGAACATAGATGTTAATCTACCTACCCTTGATACTTATGTAATAAAGAAAATAGCGCTTGATTACCAAGTATGGGAAAGAAATCCTTACTTCTGGCAAGTGGATACTGTAGGCAATCAACTTCCCTACATTGATACGTTGATTGACCGATTGTATGGAAATCAAGAGGTATTGAATATGAAGGTGATGAGTGGTGAAATAGATCTTGCTTCCTTCAGTCTATTACTGAGTGACTATCCCCTTTTGAAAGAAAGTGAAAAGAGGGGTAATTATCGGACTTTTATGTGGAAGACTGCTATAGGAGCAGCTGTTGCGTTTGCACCCAATCAAAATCATCGTGATCCTGTGCTACGCGAGATTATGCAAAATATTAAATTCAGACAGGCACTCTCCTTAGCTATTAATCGAGAAGAAATTAATGAGATTGTCTGTTTCGATCTTGCTATTCCTCGCCAGGCAACTGTTCTTCCTACTTGTAGCTTCTATAAGGAGGAATGGGATAGAGCATATGCCGAATATGACCCAGAAAAAGCCAATGAACTTTTAGATAAAATGAATTTAAAATGGAATAAAGACCAAAGCAATCGTATCCGACCTGATGGTAAACCTTTAAGTATTTTGATAGAGTATTATTCAGGGGAAGGACCAAGAACAGCAATTTGTGAGCTGGTAGAAGAATATTGGGAAAAGATTGGAATTAGGGTAGCTCTTAAACCTGAAGATCGTAGTTTTTACAACCAGCGTGCAAACGCTGGTCTCTTAGATATAGGCTTATGGCATTTAGATTGTGTTACAGAACTCCATGTCTATGGGCAGCCGCTTTCAGGTAAGATGCTTAGTTTCGATGGCGGATGTGGTTGGGCAAAGCAGTGGGAGTTGTGGTTTAATACAGGAGGAAAACAAGGTAAAGAACCTCCAGAAGAGATAAAATTATTTTATAAAGACATGGAGGATTGGTCTCTAGCTACAACTAAAAAAGAATATGTTCGGTTGGCTCAGAAAATATTTGATTTCCATGCTAAGCAGCTGATTTATATCGGGACAGTTGGCATGGCTCCCTGGCCTGTAATAGTGAAAAATAATCTTAAGAATGTTCCTACCCAAGGTTGGTGGAGTTGGGACAGCAATTTCTGGATAGCTTTTGAGCCAGCACAATTCTTCTTTACTCAGTAATACCTCTTTAGTTGATAGAATATAGGTGAAAATTCTATTTAATTCTTATTATTCGGATATATGTGTTAAATAAAGATGATTAATATGGACAATTGTTCCTCTCTTTGTGCATGTGATACAGTATATTAAATTGAGATTGGATAACTTAGTTTAATGAGATTGCCACGCTCACTTCATTCACTCGCAATGACATTCTCTTTCTTGTCATTGTGAGGAGTCCGTCGATTGACGGACGACGAACAATCGCATTTAAGGATTGGCAGTTTTTAGGCACAGTTTTTTTACTTTGCAAATGTATTCAGCACGAATTTAAATAGTATCATATGAGCACATAAATTATTATGTTACAGGTAGCAATGTTGACTTGCTTGATACCTTTGGTAAGCAGGGCAGTCAGGAAGCCTTGCCCTACGATTTTATACCCCTCTGAAGAAATCAGGTAAAATTGAATCAGGTGTCATTTGATACAATAGGAATTCGTGTCTACATGTATTGAGAAAAATTATTATTTTTAAATCTCTTATAAGTATCATACCTGCCTATCGGCATACAGGCAAGTCACTGTTACAAAGGAATGAGATTACCACGCTCACTTCGTTCACTCACAATGACACTCTCTTATCTTGTTGTTACGAGTCCTGATGACTATCCAGGTGAAGTAATCTCTATATTATAGATGTATTGCGATTAGAGGAAAATGGATTAATTACTAAATATAAAGAGCATTATTCACAGGCATGTACATCCTTTGAATAAACTTAATTGGAGAAGAACTAAAAATGATATCATATTCCCTTCATCGATTACTTTTTATGGTTATTGTCTTATGGGCAGTATCGATTACAGCATTTGTTATTATTCAGCTTCCTCCTGGAGATTTCTTGACTTCCTATATAATGAAATTGGAAGCAAGTGGCCAGATTGTTGACGAAGCGGAAATCGCT